>DUOA01000065.1 GCA_012839095.1 Clostridiales bacterium | reverse complement strand
TTCCATATTGTTGGGACAGCACAAGCCATACCTGCTGCCCATATCGCAGCTGCATACACCGTTTATATCCTTCATTCTCCATTCCGGATACTTCTCATAAGCCCAATTGTTGTATATGAGGCTATAATATACAATTACGTCCATGCCTTCCTTGTGACACAGGTCAATTACTTCCCCTATTTTGTTAACACCTTTAAATCCTGAATGCATGACACCTGTTTTTGTTGGCCAGTAACAATACCCTACATGAGAATTGATATATATCATTGCTGATTGTATGTTAGCCTTCTTTAGTAGTTCAACATATTTAATGCTGTCAAATTCCGACAGGAACTCTTCATTCCAATCCTCTATATGCATATCTATAAGATTACGACGATAACTGTTCTTGTACCATTTAGACATTACTCCAGCCCTTCCTCCATTTTGATAAGTTGTCAGTAAATAATATTACTACCAGACAAATGAGGCTTCCGCTGCTCCTGAATAATGAGGTTAATGTTCTGTGATTCCACCCCCCTCTATTATCTTTGATAGTCTTCCATATTCTCTCACAATATAAAGAATTCGCTTTATAAATGATATTGTCCATGTATCAGTCATGGTATTTATTCCCGTTTCCGAAAATAATTCATCATTTCCAGCCTTCTGCCTGCTTCCGGCAGAGAAAGCTTATGGATGGAGCAGCAGAAAAGTAAATTTGCTAAGAATTCGTATATTATTGTATAATATGATTATAGATACGATCTTCTTGTCCATAAATGGTAAATATTAATCATTAACTGGTATAAGTTAATCGGAACAGTGAATTATGATGTTTTTAGCATCGAGGAAGGAAGGAGAATAAGATGTTCCGTGTAGAGAAGTACCCAAGCAGCAAATATTTTGAGGAAGACCAGTTTTCCATAGTCAGATTCGAGGAGTTTACCAAGGAAGAAGCCGTGTACCATTACCATGATTTTGTTGAGATTTGTTATGTATACAGCGGCACCGGCTATCACCTTGTCAGCGATAAAACGCATAAAGTCAGCAAAGGCGACTTATTCATCATAAATTACGATATGACGCATACCTTCTATCGGGAAAATGACGAAGAAAAACTGGTAACTTATAACATTCTGTTTACTCCCAGCTTTCTGGATAAAATGCTGATTGACTTAAATGATTTCAGCAGTCTCACCATGTCTTATCTTTTTAAGGATAACTGGAACACTGATATCTTGCAGGAAGACTTAAAGCTGCGCGGAGAGGATCAGGCTGACTTCGATCTTCTTGTCAACCGCATATATAACGAGTATACACTCAGAAAGAAAGGCTACATTAATATTATAAGAGCTTATATGATAGAGCTTATTATAAAAATCCTCAGATACTTTAATTGTAAGAACGAAGATGAAAGCATACAGGAAAAAAAGGTGATGGCCATAGATTCCATTATGAACTATCTGCAAACTCATTATTCCAGGGGATTTGACCTTAATGAACTGGCTCTTAAATGCTTTTTCAGCAAAAACTATCTGTGCAAGATCTTCAAAGAAATAACCGGTATCACCATAACAGAATACATGCAGACTTTGCGGATAACAGAGGCCTCCAAACTGCTGGAGACAACAGACAAGAAAATTACAGATATAGCGATGGAAGTAGGTTTTTCGGACTATAAATCGTTTAACAGTGTCTTTAAGCGAATTAAAGGCATAACTGCAAGCCAGTACAGAAATTCAATTTTGCAGAAGTCAAGAGAGATTACCTGAAACTACAAGGTAATGTATGAAATATAGCATTTGTAATCAAACATACCTCCCGTTCTGAAGAACGGGAGGTATATTGCTTTTTGTGAAATTTTGGAATGTAAGCCTATGGCTAATCCAAGAACTGTAAGAGTTATCATGTAATACTCTGGGGATGGGAAAAGACTACTCTGTAATCAATCCGCTTTCAACAAAGCAATAGTTATCATCCCAGGCAGGTTCAGGGTTGGAATTCCAAATGCATGGTTCCTTATAAAAGCTGCCCGGGCTGGCATAGTATGTTTCGCCTTCCTTTAGATGATGCGGCCCCAGCAGATTTCTCAGGTTATTAACCAAGGTGATCTCGATTTCATTTTCTCCTGCCTGCAATACCCTGCTTAAATCAAGGCTGAATGGCTCCCACATCAAGGTATCGACCGGTTTGCCATTCACAGCTATATGAATCACATTGATCCCTTTTTTATTAAAGCGTATCTGATAATCGGTATGGTCCAGCACCATCTTTTTTGCAACCTTCAGCTTTCCTGCAAAGAAGGGAAAACCCTGCTGTTCCATATTGGACAGCTTTACTTCTGCAGCAGGCTTATCTATGACGAAATCCCCATAGTAGCGTACAGCGTCTTTTTCCAGTTTCTCAAAGCTCCCGTCTGTTCTCACACTGAAATCGCCGACAATATAAATTGGCTCAATTTCCATATCATAGGTCAGCTTGTTCTTTTCACTTTCAAAAATCCTGGATTTTTCAAGATTTTCATACACGACTTGGGATTGCCTGAAATCGGTCACCAGAGTAATGGTGTTCAGGCCTTCCTGCAACGCCCCTGCAATATCTATTTTACGGAATGCAGTGTCCTGAAAATACCCGCAGTCCGACTTTTCAATCGGTTTTCCATTAATGGAGATTTCATATATATCAGGCGTTTCACATACCAGAAAGGCACTCTTCGGAACATTGTCCACTCTGACCGTATACTCACACCTGATATTAACAGGACGTTTTAATTCACAGGCTCTGTTTTGAATATTCAATACATATCCGTTTTCTTCGATTAAGACATCATCGAAATAATAGGTGCAATAATCCAGAGTAAGGGCATTGGGCGTGCTTTCCCTGATGCTCCAGTAACCGCTTAAGTCCAGCTGTTCGAGTGTACCCTCAGACATCTGTATTTCTTTTTCTGCCTTTTTACCTTCCCAAATAATCAGGCTCTGAAAGGGCATAAACTCATAGGTGCCGTTAAAGGGCTTTGTATCACCGGTTCTAATGTCAATCTCGCTTCCCTCAACGAGAATTCTTGCATTTTGAACTTCCTTTGTGGAATTTACAAAATAATATATATCCCCTTCAGAAAAGCTTCTTTTGGTGTATGTAATATTTTTATTGTCCACAATGGGATCAGGGCTTATTTTATCCGCTGTTGTGACTACTCCGCCATTCTTCTTAAACTCTTCCAGAAGCTTTCTGGTGCTGTCGAACAGAATCTTATGGGGAGGCAGAATCACAGTTTTATATTTTTGTGTGCCAATCACAAGCAGGTTTCCTTCCACTCTGGCATGCCGTTCCATGATTGTTTCATCACCCATATGAAAGAGTATATGCTTTTCCTCCAGGTCTTTTACAACTTTCAGGAAAGCGCTGTTATACTCTTCCAGTCCCTCGTTCTTGTCATTATCAAAGCAAACCCAGGCTGTGGACTGAGGATGAATGAGCAGGGTATCGTAAGACACTTCCCCCTCCGTAAGCAAATATCCCACCCGTGACATGGCATCATTAAACTGTTTATAGTCATCCCACCAGGGCTGTTGATAGTACATAGCCGGAGGATAGTCCCGCTTGCGTATTCCTCTTAGGGAATATCCCTGTAAATGCTGGCACAGCAGGGTAATTCCTCTTACCATCTGCCACTCCAGGATGCCTTTCAGTTCATCATGACCTACATTATGGCCGCAAAGTGCAAAAGTCTCAGAAAGAATTTGCTTTTTCCCTAACTGATGGGCTACAGATGATACCTGAAGGGGGGTCAGGCAGTGGATGATAGGTCTTCCCAGCCAGTCCATGCCCGGTATGTGAAAGTACTCAAAGTGAGGCATTACAGCACCATTGCTGGTTAACTGTAGTTCAAGGGTTTCTTCCAGAACAAGGTGTCCGGTCAGCATCAGCCCATGTTCTTCGCACCAGTCGTATATCTGTTTCATGAAGTTTTTGGAGAAGAGGTCTGTTACCAATTTCCAGAACTGAAAACGCGTTTTTTCATAGTCCTTTACCGGCATGAAAAGCTCCGGCAAATGAGAGAGCAGGTCCTCCCCATATGCCTTTTGATATTCCTGCGGCAGGATAAAGCTCCAGGGAATACCGTTTCTGGAGATCTGGGGTTCATCGGTGAAGAAACCTGTGATATCGCTTTTGTATCTGTCATAGTATGGCTGGTAAATCTCCTCTATAAATACATTTATTACATCGCCGTCCAGTGTATCCACGTAAAACGGATTTACTTCATAGTAAAAATGGTAGCCGTCTACGTTGCATATGGTATGCTCGGTTTGCTTGTGGCCTTTTTCAAAGCGCAAATACTTCTGTTGATATGCAACTCCCCTGCCGTTAACTATCCCATTTCCAAATCCGCTGGGCCAGCCATTTTCATCGTAGGCCCAGGCATATATACCGCGTTTTTTTCCCTCTTCTACGCCAGCAGCTATATTGTCAAACCACTCTTCACCCATATATTCAGTTTGCAGTCCGCCCCTTGCGTGCATAAAATAGCCTCCAATGCCGGCTTCCTGCATCAGGCCGATCTGTCTTTTTGTTTCTGATACATCCAGTTTCTCATTCCATGACCAAAAAGGAATCGGTCGGTACTTGCTGCTTATGTTCTTTAAATCCATGCGCTTCACATCCTATTAATTTTTTATTATATGATATCATTTATCGGCAGATTTAATAAGTACCCAGCTCTTTGGCCAGTTTAACGATCCTCTTCATTGTATCAAAGCTTACGGAATTAGGTATGGAATGATCAGAGCTGAAGATATAGCCGCCATTTTCCTTCATGACCGGAATCAATCTCCTCATCTCCTCTTCAACCTTTTCCGGATCATCCCAAAGTACTGCGTTTAAGCCGCCGTGAAGAACCAACCTGTCGCCAAATTCCAATTTCAAGGCGTAAGGATCCATTCCTGCCTTTACCTCCAATGGATTTAAAGCATCCAGGCCGGCATCCGCTAAATCCGGTACAAAGGGATGAATGTCGCCGCAGGAATGTAAATGTGCTTTCACACCCCTGGAATGAGCCCATTCAATTGCCCGTTTCTGGACAGGCAGCAGCAGCTCCCGATACATCGATTTGGAGAAGAATTGATTAAACTTATATCCCATGTCATCCGGCCAGTAAATGCTGTCGAATTCATAGCCTGCATCCAGCACCATTTCAAATTGAGCAATACACATGTCCAGAAAGTGATTGAACATATCAAGGCACCATTCCGGTTCCTCAACCAAGGCCATCAGCAATCTCTCTGTGCCAATAAACCATGAATGGGTTACATCAAATCCGAACCAGAAGATGGCCTGAATCCACGCTCCTGATTCACGCCACTTTTTGTAATTCTTCTGGAGATAAGTCCAATCAACCCGGTCACGGCTGGGCGTCATTCGCTTTTTTGCTTCCATCCATTGATTCGGATTGGTAACAGTGAAGTCCAGATATTCAGGTGTGGAATCAGGTACTCGCTGCTGCCGCAGTGTGACGCCCCAGGGAGTAATATAGGTGGTGAATTCCTCAGTCTCCTCAAGAACTCTGCTTTCAAAACGAGGCGAAATATCCACATTGATGGATGCTACGCGATCAATATCAAAATATTCTACCCAGTCCTGATCACCCAGTCCTTCTTTCTGCCAGCGCAGTATGGTACCCGTCCAGGGGGAATCGATAATAGGTACACGATCAGCTTCCTTATGTTCAAACATACGGGTAAACCTCTCGTGTGTTGTCATCTGACTCATTTATACCCTCCTTATTCACATCGGTATATCACAAAATCAGAAATGAACGACTTTTGTTATACCGCTTTTTCCTTAATGTTTTCAATTGTCTATTTCAGGTTAAGGGCATTCATCACTGAACTCATTCCTATCCTGTCTGCACCGGCTTCTATGAAACCAATAATCTCTTCTTTGGTTCTGATGCCTCCTGATGCCTTTATCTTCACATTTCTGCCTATATTCTCCTTAAACAGAATAATATCCTTTATGTCCGCCCCGCGGGATAAAAAGCCTGTCGATGTTTTTATGTAGTCTGCCCCTTCAGTCGTTACAATCTGACACATCTTTATCTTTTCTTCATCGGTAAGCATGCCGGTCTCTACTATCACCTTCAGTATTTTATCTCCTGCAATGCTTTTAAGCTTTCCAATTTCGGAGCTTACATAATCATATTCCTTATTCTTCAATCTCCCAATATTGATAACCATATCAAGCTCATCTGCACCAAGAGAGATTAGTTCCCTGGCTTCTGCTTCCTTACTGGCTGTAGTGCCGTATCCCATTGGAAATCCGATTACAGAACAAATCTTCACTCTTCCCCCTGCATAATGACTGGCTTCCCTTACAAAGCAGGGCGGCAGACAAACAGAAGCAAATTTGTATTTCTCGGCTTCATCGCATAATTTATAGATATCTTTGATGGTAGTATCTGGTTTTAGAATTGTATGGTCTATTCTCTTTAATATATCTGATAACTCCACTATGCCAACATTCCTTTCCATGTATCGGTCAATAGAAGAACACAGGCTTCCGGCATAACAGTCAGAGCTGCCCCTTGGGTATGAGACAAGCTTTTAGCACAGCCTATATATAGTTTAAGCCTCTTGGCCACGGAAGGGGAACTGCCATATCTAAAATTTCCTGTTTGTATTTTCTGTCGAATAAAACCTTGGCACACTCACCATCGTCTTCGGGAAGCAAACGTATAAACTCCTCAAATTCTTTCGATGAATAGCCATAAACCTCAATGAAAACAGGCTTTAGCCGTTTCAGCAGTTCTTCTCTGTTTGTAATGCGTACCGAAATAGAAGTTTCTTCTTCGGAGTTCGGTTTTATTGAGTACAAGCCAAGCAGCTCCATTAGAGATGTATCATAATCGGGTACTTCAAAGCAAACCTTGAAAAACCCGAGTCTCCCTGTTTCTCTTATCAAATCCGGTATTATGGACCGCTCTCCCGCATATTCCACAATTTTATACTTATCCTTTTCCTGCTTAAAACCGATAATATAGGCAAGCACTTCATTACCTGCCATAGCAGCCAAAGCGCTTAGCTTGTTGGTTTCATCAGGTATTACCATTGGCCTTGCATTGAACAGAACAGGGAACTCATTGACTCCTCTGATATACCTTATTGGCTCTTTTGCATAAACCCCGGACAGCCTGCTGATTGAATCACAGTTCGTTAAATACTCAAAAGCCATTCCGCTGTTTTCAGCTTCCGGCAGCTCTGCACTCTCTACCTCATAGATATTCACATA
>DUOA01000005.1 GCA_012839095.1 Clostridiales bacterium | reverse complement strand
TCAAATAGAAATTAGGAGATACTCCCATGCAACAGAGGTTCACCTGCTGCGTGGGAGTATTTTTGATGTTTTTTCCATATACAATTCAGGCTAAGTGGGGTAAAATATACAATGTGTATGCGAGTAATAAATATAAATAAAGGAATTTGATACTATGTCCAGATTGAAGGCTATTTTTGCTGCAAAGGATATGACGCAGGGCAGTCCCTTGAAGAGAATTTTGTATTTTTCCATTCCCCTGCTCATTGGAAACATTGCGCAGCAATTGTACAATACAGCCGATTCCATTATTGTTGGAAGATATATCGGTGATAATGCGCTGGCTGCCGTCGGAAGCGCCGGTCCTGTGTTAAATCTGCTCCTTGTTCTTTTTGTCGGGATTGCCATGGGAGCAGGCATTATGGTATCCCAGTACTTTGGTGCAAAGGACAGGGAAAGGCTCTCCCGTACCATAGGTATATGCATTACTCTGACAGCAGTTGCTTCCTTGTTCATCGTGATCATTGGCCCCCTCGTTTCAAGACCCCTATTGGAGTTTCTGAAAACGCCCGATTCCATTATCGATTGGTGCGAAGATTATCTGAGTATTCTTTTCCTTGGAGGCTTTGGTTTTTTCTACTTTAATATACTGTCCGGCATTCTGAGAGGCCTGGGGGATTCCGTTTCCTCTCTGGTATTCCTGCTGATTGCCACAGCCTTAAATGTAGGTTTGGATATCTGGTTTGTAGCCGGGCTGAATATGGGTGTTCCCGGGGTAGCTTTGGCAACTGCAATCGCTCAGATAATATCTGCCGTACTATGTTTCCTTAAGCTCCTGAAAATGACCGATGTTTTCGATATGAAGCTGAGATATCTGAAACCGATAAAGGAATATACACTGAGACTACTGCATCTTGGACTGCCTTCCGGTTTGACTCAGGCCATCTTCTCCATAGCCATGATAGCAGTACAATCCCTTACCAACAGCTTTGGTGAGCTCATTATTGCCTGCAATGTGATTGTAATGCGGGTGGACGGGTTTGCCATGATGCCCAACTTCTCTTTTGGAAATGCCATGACTACTTATGTGGGGCAGAATGTAGGAGCCGGCAGGCTTGACCGGGTAGAGCAGGGTACGAAATCCGGTTTGAAACTGGCGGTCGGCGTTGCTGCAACTATTACTGTTATCCTGTTGCTCTTTGGCCGCTCTTTGATGACTGTCTTTACCGATACTACTGAACTGGTAGATACCGCCATGCGGATGATGAGGATCCTTGCAGTGGGCTATGTTGCCATGGCTGTTACTCAGGTATTTTCCGGAGTAATGAGAGGTGCCGGCGACACATTCACACCTATGTGGATTTCGCTGTTAACGGCAATCGCCATACGGATACCCATAGCCTACACTCTTGTCTATTTCACCAGGAGCGCTGCTTATCCCAAAGGCCGTCCTGAATCCATATTTGTCTCTCTTCTTCTTGCCTGGATTATAGGTGCAGCCGTCAATACCTTCTTCTATGTAAGGGGAAAGTGGAGAGAAAAGGCTGTCAGGGATTTTCAGAAGGCAGAATCGGCTAACGTGGAGAAGCTGAGGACAGAGGAAGTCGGTACCTGATTTCCGGAAATATTCCCATTTTCGACTTACCGAAATAATAAATTCAGGCAAGTTCTCATTTTTAGTGCCTGGAAGTCTTTATATGGGTATAATCATAATTATTAGACATAATCGGGAGCCAATTTTATTAGGGAATTGGCTCTCTTTTATTTTGGTCTCATGCATTATTATCTTTTTGCACTATTATTTGTCTTATGCTTTCTATCAAAGCTGGCAGGTTAAGTTTTCTTAAAAATTTCATCTGGCTTATATATATGGTCATATCGAACTACATGTTATAATATCAGCAATTTCTTGGATGAGTAAAAGCAAAGGAGCGAAATATTAAAATAAATAGACAATACTAAGCATTAGGCTTCCAATTTTCAGCACAAAAGAATTATGAGATGGATTGTAATATAGGGAAGGGATTTGATAATATAAGGATATGGAAGGGTATGGATATACTACTAATACATATGAGCAGGTGTTTAATATGAAAATTGTGGTTCTGGATGGCTGCACTTTAAATCCCGGTGATTTATCCTGGTCGCGATTGGAAAAACTGGGTGAGCTGGTTGTATATGATCGCACGCCTGATGAAAAGATAGCAGAAAGACTGAAGGATGCCGATATAGTGTTCACTAACAAAACTGTTTTGACGAGGGAAACACTGAAATCTTTTCCTAAAATAAAATATATCGGTGTTCTGGCAACCGGTTATAATGTGGTTGATATTGATGCTGCAAAGGACTTGGGTATTAAGGTAACCAATGTTCCTACCTATGGCACAGATGCCGTTGCACAGTTTGTATTTGCATTGCTGCTGGAGCTCTGCCATCATGTCGGAGAACACAGTGAGGCTGTTCATAAGGGAGCCTGGAGCAGAAGCCCCGACTTTTGTTTTTGGCTTCATCCTCTAGTGGAGCTGAAAGATAAGACTATGGGGATTATAGGATTCGGAAGGATAGGCCGGAGAACCGCTGAATTAGCAGAAGCGTTTGGCATGAAGGTTTTGGCCTATGATCTATATGTTAATAAGAATTTGGAGACAGAGAATATAAAGATTGTTGATCTGGATGAGTTATTAAGAAATTCAGACATAATAAGTCTGCATTGCCCATTGACATCTGATACAAGGCAAATCATAAACAAAGAATCAATTGGAAAAATGAAAGATGGAGTCAAAATAATAAACACGGCCAGAGGGCCTTTAATAAATGAGAATGATTTGGCAGAAGCACTGAAATTCGGTAAAGTATCAGGTGCTGCTCTGGATGTCCTGTCGATTGAGCCTGCGGAACCGGACAATCCGCTGCTGGGCCTGAAGAACTGCATTATTACGCCTCATATAGCCTGGGCACCAAAGGAATCAAGAGCAAGGCTTCTGGACATTGCCATAGACAACTTGGAGAGTTTTTTGGGAGGAAAGCCGGTGAACGTTGTGAATGAGCGCTGATAATGTGCTTATCTGTGTGAATATATTTAAGGAGGCAGACATGAAAACGAATGAAATTGTGAATGAGAACAAATACAGATTGTGGTATAAAAGACCTGCCGCAAACTGGGATGAGGCATTGCCGATAGGGAATGGAAGACTTGGCGGAATGATATATGGACATTTAGTTAGTGAGCATATTCAACTGAATGAGGACAGCATCTGGTACGGAGATCCTGTAGACAGAAACAATCCGGATGCATTAAAGAATCTTAATAAAATCAGAAACCTTCTGTTTGACGGGAAAATAGAGGAAGCTGAAAATCTGGCTGTTTTAGCGTTTTCCGGAGTTCCGGAAAGTCAACGTCCCTATCAGACAATGGGCGATCTTTTTCTGCATTTTGATATGAGCGAGAGCAGTGCAGAAAACTATACGAGAGAATTGGATATCGAAAATGCAGTTGCTTCTGTCAGCTTTCAGGCTGCCGGGGTTAATTACACACGCCGGTATTTTTCCAGTGCACCTGATCAGGTTATTGTCATACATATGTCTGCTGATAAAGACAAGGCAATAAGCTTCACGGCAAATCTTAGAAGAAGCAGGTTTCTCGATAGCGTAAGTGCTGTTGGAAACAATACAATAGGCATGTATGTCAGCTGCGGCGCTGATAAAGGAGTCAGGTTCTGCACAATGCTAAGAGCAATAAGCAAAGGCGGCAGTGTTTACACGATTGGTGAGAACTTAGTTGTTGAAGGGGCTGATTCTGTAACATTATTATTATCAGCTGCTACAAGCTTCTATCATGAAGATTATGAGGCTCAGTGCATAAATTATTTGGACTCAGCAGAAGCCAAAGGGTACGACAGGCTTTATGCTGATCATACAGCAGATTACTCAGAATTATTTAACAGGGTCAGCTTAAATATCAATAACAGTGAGCTGCCAAATGAGCCGGATGGTCTTGATACAGCTGAACGTTTGGCCAGGTTACAGAGCGGCGAAGAGGACACCGGGCTTATTGGTCTGTATTTTCAATTTGGCCGTTATCTGTTGGCCTCTTGCAGCCGCCCGGGCACATTACCGGCAACTTTGCAAGGAATATGGAATAAAGATTTTCTTCCGCCATGGGACAGCAAGTATACCATTAATATTAACACTGAGATGAATTATTGGCCGGCAGAATCATGCAATCTTTCAGAATGCCACCAGCCTCTGTTTGACCATATTGAAAGGATGCTGGAACCCGGAAGAAGAACAGCGCAGGTAATGTATGGCTGCCGTGGTTTTGTGGCACATCATAATACGGATATTTGGGGAGACACAGCCCCGCAAGACATTTATGTGCCGGCAACTTACTGGCCTATGGGTGCTGCCTGGCTGTGCCTGCATCTCTGGGAGCATTATGAGTATGGACTCGACCAGGAGTTTTTGAGGCGGGCATATCCTATAATGAAGGAAGCATCCGAGTTCTTTTTGGACTTCCTCGTTGAGGATGACGAAGGAAGGTTAGTGACATGTCCTTCAGTTTCACCGGAAAATACATATATATTGGAAGACGGAACAGAAGGCAGACTCTGCGCCGGACCTTCCATGGACAGCCAGATTTTGTACACTTTGTTCAGCGGCTGTATTGAAGCAGCCAAAATACTTGATGTAGATTATGCATTTGCTAAAGAGCTGGAAGCTGCAAGAAGCAGACTTCCTGAACCAAAGATAGGAAGATTAGGCCAAATTCAGGAATGGTCCAGGGATTATGAAGAAGCTGAGCCCGGGCACAGGCATATGTCCCATCTCTTTGGATTGCATCCTGGCAATATGTTTACAGTAAGGAAAACACCGGAGTTGGCAATGGCAGCTAAAAAGACCCTGGAAAGAAGACTGGCACACGGCGGCGGCCATACCGGCTGGAGCAGAGCCTGGATTATCAACATGTGGGCCAGGCTGAGGGATGGGGAAAAGGCCTATGAAAACTTAAATGAATTATTAAGAAAGTCTACACAGATAAACATGCTGGATTCGCATCCTCCATTTCAAATTGATGGCAATTTTGGCGGAACAGCAGGTGTAGCTGAAATGCTGTTGCAAAGTCATGATGGGGGCCTGGAGTTTATTCCCGCTGTTCCATCCTGCTGGAAGAATGGAATGGTTAGGGGTTTGAGAGCCAGAGGCGGGTTCACAGTTGACTTTGAATGGAGAGACGGAGAATTTACAAAGGGCAGTATTCATTCAGGCAGTGGAGGAACTTGCAGAATAATCTCCGGTAAAATGTATAAAGTAAGCTGTAACGGCGAGAAAATCAATACTACAATTGAGGATTCAGGTTTTTCTTTCAAAACACTGGCTGGCAAAACTTATGATCTGATATTGTAGACTAAGGGTAAGCAATCTTGATAGTCTCATTAGAGAACCAAAGGAGATTCCTATGAATTATATGTTTAAAATGTATCCAACAGTTATAACACCTTTTACACCGGATGGAGCCATTGACTATGAATCCTATGAGAGATTAATTGATCTTTTTGCCAGAAATGAATGTGACGGCTTGTTCGCAGTATGTCAGTCCAGTGAGATGTTTTATTTATCCGAAGAAGAAAAACTGGAATTGGCAAGTTTCAGTATCAGGCTCTGCAAGGAAAAAAATATAAAATGTGTTGTCTCGGGGCATACGCAGGAGACACTTCAAGAACAAATCGCATATTTGCAGAAAGCAGAACTGCTGGGAGCTGATGCTCTGATACTGGTATCAAACAGGCTTGCAGCAGAGAACGAGAATGATGAAATTCTGATAGAGAATCTAAATTCTATTATTGATCAGCTTAGTCCCGATACCAGGCTGGGAATGTATGAGTGTCCCTATCCATATAAGCGGCTGCTTACCCCGCAAGTTCTTGAATATATGGTAGGAACGGGCAGATTTGATTTTATTAAGGATACATCCTGCGATATTGATTTAATCCGTCAACGCCTCAGTCAGCTGGAGGGGACCGGTACAGAGCTGTACAATGCCAACGCTGCAACCCTTGTTGACAGTTTTCTTGCCGGAGCCGCCGGTTATTCAGGGGTAATGCTGAATTTTATACCCGAGCATTTTATGAAATTAAGGAAATACTTAAGCACTGCAAGTTCAGCAGGAGAATCCCCTGCATCCTTCAATCCGAGAACTGCCAGGTGGATAGGCGATTTTATAACCATGGCCAGTGCATATGAGTTTCAAGGTTATCCTCGCAATGCAAAATACTTTTTGGTGCGTCGGGGCATTATTGCTTCTGATATGGTGCGAAACAATCAGAAGGAATTAACTGAAACCCAGTGCAGGGAATTAAAAGCTTTTGCAAACACAGCCCGAAGCAGTATAGCACAAATCGGCCCTGTCTCCAGCCCGGAGCTTATTTTCCCGGAGCAGACTTATTTCCGAAGCTGCCATGCTTCTACAGTGCTGCCCCTTGAGGACGGAACAGTACTTGCCGCCTATTTTGCCGGCACTGCGGAAGGCAACCCCGATGTGGGAATCTGGTTGTCCCGCCGGGTAAATGGTGAATGGCAGGAACCTGTTCAGATAGCAAAAACGGAGCAGACAGCACACTGGAATCCCGTATTGTTTAAGACTCCTGACGAGGTGCGCATAGTTTATAAAGTTGGTGAAGAAGTTGCTTCATGGAAGAGCCGGACTATGGTATCCAGGGATCAGGGGCTGACCTGGTCACCGGAGGCAAGCTATCCGCCGCCCAACGATGCCTGCGGACCTGTTCGCAGCAAGCCCCTGCTTATGAGTAATGGAAGAATGCTGGCTCCCAACTCCGACGAGAAAGATGGAGTATGGCTGCCAAGGGTGGATGTATCTGACGATTACGGAGAAAGCTTCAAATTGCTTTCCAAGGTTCGCATAAACAGGACCAATCCTGATGAGCCTGACTATATAGAAGGTGAGGGTGCTATTCAGCCGACGCTTTGGGAAAGTGAACCCGGACATATCCATATGTTTTTGCGTACTACCTGCGGATATATCTTCCGTTCTGATTCAAAGGACTACGGAGAAAGCTGGAGTCAGGCATACAATACTTATCTGCCCAACAACAACAGCGGCATCGAAGTAGTATCACATGGCTCAGATTTGTATTTGATACTGAACCCCATATCAGGGAACTGGGCTGCCCGTACTCCTATAGTTGTCTATAAATCCACAGATAACGGGCTTTCATTTGATCATTTTATAACCCTCGAGAATAGAATGTTTGATAATAATAACCTTATTGCCGAGTTTTCCTACCCTGCCGCAGTTGTGATGGATGATACCCTGTATATAACCTATACCTATATGAGACGCCAGATAGCTTTTCATCAGATTTTCCTGGGGTAAAAGCTTACGTCTTCCAATGCATATTTATTATCCTGCTATTCAGTCTAGAAATCTTAATTTGCTTTAGCTCCGCGATAGATTAAGTGAATAGCGTTTAAACCCTTGCCCTGTAGACCGCCTTCTTCCTTAAAATTCATAGGCTGCAACGCGAGATTTAACATTCCATCATTAAGTGCTGAGTCAGAATAATATTCTATAGCATAAGCAGCTGTGTCCTAAGATTTACTACGAGGCTACTACGTTTCAACAATTACTAAGAATATAAAAAACCCGCTCTATCCTTACGGAAAAGCGGGTTTTCGCTGGTCTGGGTGACAGGAATTGAACCTGCGACCTCTTGAACCCCATTCAAGCACGCTACCAAACTGCGCCACACCCAGTCACAATGAACAGATATTATATTACTATATCCTAATCAAAAAAGCAAGTGTTTTTCTTAGTTTTGCATGGCAATGCCATATACCAATTCCTGAAAAGCGCTCGATAGTGCTATTTGCCTGGTGAAAGAAGCTTGGATACATTATCCCAT
>DUOA01000064.1 GCA_012839095.1 Clostridiales bacterium | reverse complement strand
GGTCAAACTGAATCTGGACCCTGGAGTTAAGAGGTCTTATTTCCAATGCCATTTATTTCACCTCCTCCCTGCAGATCTGGGGTCTGGCAAGGCCTAACATTTTGTTTTCTGCCTTACACCTAATAAAATTCAGGAAGAAGGGAAAAGAGGACATGAACTGAGGAATGAAAATGAAGCATAAAATATGAAGCAATAAATACAAGAAAAAAGCCTGCCCTAATACAAGGCAAGCCCTTATTTGTTTTCATTATATATCTATTTTTATTATATTTTATTCTGTTATCCTGCTAATACAACGCTGTTATTATATGCCTATATGTCTGTATGCCTTATGCCTATATGCTCATTTGCTTATTTGCTTATTTGCTTATTTGCAAATTTTCTGTTTACATGCCGTTATATCTCTTTCTTAATATCCCTTCTAGTATCCTGCCCTAAGGTCCACTCTTCTCTTCAGTTCTTGACCCTTCACATAAGCCTCAAGATTATCGGCACAAATCTTAAAGACACGATTCCAGGTTTCTTCCAGACTGTAGCCCCCTGATACATGAGGAGTAATCAGGACGTTTTTCATCTTCCACAGCCTGTGCCCGGCAGGCAGGGGCTCCGGATCCGTTACGTCCAGGGCTGCTCCCAGCAAACGGCCGCTCTCGAGCGCATCGCACAGTGCCTCAGTATCTATGGCCGTTCCTCTGCCGACATTGAGCAGGACCGCATCCTTTTTCATAAGCGCTATGGTTTTTTTGTTGATTATCCGATAAGTCAGGGGAGTGGAAGGAAGACTCAGGGATACAATATCCGCCCTGGGCAGCAGATTCTCCAGCTGATCCATAAAATGCAGCTCATCCAGGTACTCAGGCTTGTCGGGATTGGTCCTGCGGATCCCTATTGTATAGGCACCCAGGGCTTTCAGCCTTTTGGCAAACTCACTGCCTATATCCCCCAGGCCGACAATCAGAGCCGTTGAACCCTGGATGGATTTGGCTTTTCCTGCATACTGCCACTTTGAATCTGCCTGGTTATCCCGGTACAAATGAAGATTTTTATAGAGACTCAGCAGCATTCCCAGCATGTGTTCGGAAATGGCCAGCCCGTATGCACCCGATGCATTGGTTAAAACGACTCCCTCAGGGAGAGCCCCTTCAGCCGTATATTCCCCGGCCCCTGCACTGTTCAGCTGTACCCATTCCAGATTTGGGGAATCCTTAACCATATCAAGAGGCGGATTCCCAATGATGGCATTGGCCTGCTGAACCATCTCAGCAGTAAGCGATTTTCTGTCAGCATAAACAAAGCTGCAGGATGGAGCTTTCCGCTCCAGCAAAGCCTTTTCACTTTCGCTTAAATGCAGCAATACCAGAATATTCTTGCTCATGGAATCCTCCGTTAAATATTATATTACTCCCTGTCCTTTTGCTTGCTGCCCTTCTCAAAGAAGGATAATATGAAGGTAAGAATAGCCATACCTATAGTAATATAGATAAGTATCCTATTGTTGTTCAGCGGGCAGACTCCGGGTGGAAGGGATTTTCTTACCATATAGTTATTTACCAGTATATAAACCGCAAGTACCATAGTAAGCACAAACAGTATATTGCCTATTACAGAAATTGTTTTTCTTGACATCTGAGTTCTCCTTTTAATCTGTATACAGGCATTTATACACACAATTTGAAATAACAAATCAAATACTCCACCGGGATGCTTCCCGAATTTGCTTCCACTGGATTGCTGCCGCCAGTCAAAAACAGGCCTTAAGGGATCAAACGATTCAAGGCCTCGGCTACTCCTCCCTCTTCCGCAGATGTGGTGATATATTCACAAACTTCCTTGACAGCCTCCACGGCATTTCCCATTGCCACGCTTATCCCCGCATATTTCAGCATATCCATGTCATTCATGCTGTCTCCAATGGCAATGGAATTGCTTTTATTAAGACCCAGGTGTTCCAGAATGATTTTCATGCCCACTGCCTTGTTACTGCCCTTCTCCGTAAACTCATAATAGTGATCATGTTCCTGACAGGAATACCTGTCCTGAAACAGCTCTCTTTCCTCGTCACTCATCGGGTTCCAAACCGATATAATGGAGATTTTGCTATCCGGATAAAGGGTAAGCAGATCTTTGTGGGAACTTATTCTGATTCCCTCCAGTTTCCTTGCCGTATGATTCATAATGAATGTCTCTTCCGGCCCTTCCAGATTGCATGATTTGCCTGATTCATACAAATACCTGGTTATCCAAATCAATTCTTCCTGGCTGAAGATAAAGTTTCTGAGAACCTTATCCTGATAGCGGACATCGGCTCCCATGGCAGCTACTGTGCCGTCCCATCCGACTGCCATCACTTCTTTGGGTATAAAGGAATAGGAGCGCCCCGTATTCAAGAATACCAGATGCCCCTCCTGCCGGACCCTTTTGATTGCCTCTATGTTTTCCTGCGGAATCCCCGATGGACCCAGCAAGGTTCCGTCGATATCAAGAAATATAGTGTACTTTTTGCTCATTTTATTAAGTCTGCCCCCATAGTCTATATATATTTTTTGTAATGCTCATTTTAGGCTTCGACTATATATTATGGCATACTTCATCGGGGGCAGCAAGTGATCCGCCTTTTTCTCAGGTTATTTGTCCCACCAATAGGTCCTGTATTTATCCAGTGCCTCACATACATAGTTTACCCTATCAGGTGTGGTGGGAGGATAAACCCCGTATATAAATTCAAGACCTCCATGTTTGGAACCCAGTACCTTTACCTCTTTTTCAATCAGCTCAAATATTTCAGCCCTGGTGCCATAAGGCGTAATCTTTGACCTGTCGATATCCAGCCTGATGCAGGCTTTCCCTTTAAGAGCCTTTGCTAAATTATCAATTCCGTTGCAAAGATCCTGTGGATTTATAACATCCAGCCTCAAATCCAGCAAATCATCCAGTATATCAAGAATATATCCATCGCTGTGGAAAGCCGTGATTACATCGTTTTCTTTACAAGGCTCAATGTATTTTCTGTATGACGGTTTTATGTATTGTTTAAACATTTTGCTGCTTATAAGCATTGACTTCTCTGCCCCCAGGTCCTCCGGGAATTCCATAAGATCAACACCTGTACTGCAGTATTTTTTCACTATTGTCAAAGTGTGGTGATCAATTATTTCTATCAGCTTATACAGATTGGGATGCTCATCTGCCATATCATACATCAGATTCTCGAAACCTCTGAGATACTGGAGCCGGAGAAAAAGAAATCCATGGACCAGATACCCGGATGTCAGTTCTCCCTGCTGTCTTTTTCTCTCTATTTCCTTAAGTTCGGCTTCCCAATTCCGACTTCCGCCCCGATCGTGAACCAGATTCGCATCAGGAGGCTGGTATGATTCAAGAGCGCTCCAATCGGCCAGGGGATGCTCCGTTACACAGCCCTCAATCCCATATTTGGTGTAATGCCAGGTGTATCCCCAGGCATCCTTCTCCTTAATGTCGCAATTGCCGTCTCCATACTGACTGTAGTCTGTCTGCCCGGGAATAAAATGACCGAAATATTGAGGGTACCTGACCATCACCTTTTCCATCTCATCCTTGTACTCAATCAAAGATGCAAGGTTGACCGCGATATATGCCGGAATCCACCTGGGATTACCGAATTTTACAGTATGCAGATAATTTTCCCTTTCTGTCATGAAGCTTTCCCCTTTCCCTTCCTAAACTACTGTTGTATATAGTAACTAAATTATAGCAGGAATGAAGGTGTCATGCTATTTTTATTGAATATAAACTGAACATTTCCTAATAGTTGTTTTCAGCACCATTGCAGTATATTTCCTGCCAGTCATAGAAAAATCTCTTCTTGTTATAGTCAGTTGCTTTTCCGCACATTTCACAAAACCGGGCATAGGCCGGATTCGCATAGGAGCAGCCATCACCGGAACTGCTGAAGAAATCAATGCAGAAGTTAAAGATTCCGGTGCTGCAGAAGGGACAGTAGAGGCCTGCCGTATGGTGAATCTTCTTGTTGCATTTGGGACAGACAAGGACCCGCTTGAAAGCATCCATTGGGATTTCATCAGGATAGTAAATTCTCCGGATGCCCTTAACTCCTCTGTGCAGGGAAAGCCCGCAAACCCCGCAGAATCGGGCAAAGGCAGAAAAGCGGGTATTCCCGCATCTAGTGCAGCTGCTGAGTCTGCGGGATGAAAGCAGAGGCAGCCTGTTTAACCTTATCAGCCTGTGAATCAGGGCGGTTTTGGATACATTAAGCCAGGCAGCCACTGCCTCCAGGGAATAGTAGTTGAAGGAGCAAATGAGATTCTTAGGCATGAGCAGCCGGGCTGCAAATTCATCTGCCTCCAATTCATCCAGCCTCTTCTGCCGGCAGTTCTTCCGTCTCTCAGGGATGAGCAGATGTTCCAGAACTATATGCCCTATTTCATGAGCTGCGGTAAAGTTCAGCCGTCTGTGGGAAGACTTCTTGTATGGATATCGGTAAGTCTGATTGTTAAACCATACCTCATAAGATTCAGTGAAAAAATTATATTGGGTTACAGCATCCAGCCCCTGCTGCAGATCCCTCACGCCAATCCTGTCTATCGAATATTGCTTCCGGTTTTTCATACCCTGCAATACCTTAATGCAGTCCAAAGGCCATCTCCTAATGTTATTCATGCTGACAAACTCTTTCAGCTTCAGATCAATATACTCAGATCTGTATGGGGGAATGACTGCAGAGCGGGATGCATTGGCATTCATGATCTGCCCCCTGATTTGTTCAGCAGGGACCTGGCAATCGCCTTGATGGCAGCCATATCCTCCCGGGACAGCTCTTTGGACACACGATAGGCAATATTGACCCAGTCACTGTCGTTTTCTTGCATTTCCCTTGCCTTTTTCACGATATCCGCAAGCCTGCCGTCATCATCCTTGAAAACATGTTCGGTGTAGCCGCTGTGATGGATTACTTCCTCCAGATAGCCTGCCTTCTTCATCAAGGTTTCATAGGAAGTATTCAGGTGCGGAGCTATAGCTTTCAACAAGGCCGGTGACGGCTTTTTCCTGTCTCCTGATTCGATTTTGGACAGCTCTGCGTTGCTGAAACCGGAGAGTTCCGCCAGTTCCCTCTGGCTGACGCCTCTTTCCTTTCGCAGCGCTTTCAGATACTTCCCAAATTCCACTGATTTTGCATATGTCATAATATCACAGTCCTTCCCGCTTAGTGCGCTGAATATTATATAACAGGAGAGTTACGCATTGACCCTCTTCGGCAGACTGACCCCGTAAGGTTTTCCGGATGGAAATATATTTCTTAAATAGTTTGACAAACGGAAAACACCCTGCTATAATCAATTATGCGAACACTTGTTCTATTAAATTATATATGCTGCGAACGAAAAAAGCAAGCAAACTGCAAAAGATTTTGAGGTGATGGAAATGTGTAATCTGAGTCCGGACCCTGACAAAGTCTATAAGGATACGGAATTGATGCTGGAGAATTACCGGAATCTTGTCTGGAGGCTGGAAGAAAGCGTGGAGGATATTAAGGATAAGGTCTACTATATGGGAGGGCGTCATCTGTCCAATCTTTTTCATTTTATCTCCCTTGATATGAGTGAGTATGACAATCAGCGAAGCAAAGCAGCTATTGAGGAAAGGCTCTTCAGCCTTAATGACTCGAAGATTATTGTTGATGCCATCGATAAGGCTATGTTAAAGCTGAAAAGCTATCCTGCAAACGGCGAGAGATACTTTCAGCTGCTTCATGCAGTCTATATTGACAAAGAACAGCTTCTTCAACACGAAATCCAGGACAAGCTTCTTATTTCAAATTCCACCTTCTACCGCTACAGAAAAAGGGCTATCAGCCTGCTTAGCGATATCCTGTGGCGAATGGATCTGCAGCCCTTCGTTCTGGATAAGCAGTCCTCTCTTTCTGAGAAGCAGCCCTGCCCGGAGGCAGAAGAGGCTGAATTGGAATGACAGAACAATGAAAGACTTTCGGGAAAACAATGAGAATATGATGAGAATTTATGGAGAATTCATTGATAGAAAACTGAAAGCAAAATGGAATGGATTCGAAATGCCTCCTGCCCTATACTGATATCATGGCAGAGATATTGCCATCACAGGAGCAAACTGAATAAAGGGTTTTTATAAGGCCGTATTGCATCCACCTGAGATGCTAATCGGTCTTTTTATATCAGGCTTGACACCAGAAATCTATCTCTCAAAAAAGAGGCAGGCATTTCGGTGTAACGGCTTTTTAGCGGCATGGTTTTTTCCATGCCGCTTCTTTTTGCCCTTTTGACAGCTTTGCTCAAAAGAAAAAAGGAGGCAGGTTTACATGACAAGAAACAAATCGGACAAACAAATGAATACCGTTAAGGCAGAAATGTCTGCCGGGAAAAGCAGATTCACTCCAACAGACAGATTCATTCGAACAAACAAACCAGTTCAAGGCCAGGCTGCCATATACGAACCGGACAGCAAAAAGGAAAAAAGGCTGCAGGATCAGAACTTACTCTACGAAAAGATCTCTGATCTGGTAAGTCAGGCTAAAGCGGGCAGTCAGAATGCATCGGAGGAGCTGCTTGACAGACTGAGACCCCTTATTCATGCAACAGTCAAACGGCATCACACTCAAAGCGGTCCCGAATGGGAGGATTTGCTGCAGTCGGCTGCTCTTTCCCTTCTGGAAGGAATCAGGAATTATGATGAAGGGAGAGCCGTTCCTTTCCTGGCCTATATTAAGAATAAGCTTAATTTCGACATCTATAACTTATGCCGGAAAGAGCGTAACCTGGCTGCCCGCCGCATCTACACAGATAAAGCCGATACAGAACCACTGGACTGGCTGATGGATGAATCAGCTGACATCGAAGAGAACCTTCTAAAGAGAGAACTAAACATCTCAGTAAGGGAAGCATTGATGGAGCTGGAACACAAACACAGGGAAATCGTTATTCTTCACTGTTTTAACAAGCTGACACTTAAGGAATGTGCAAAAAGGATGGGAATCAGCTATAAAACAGCCCAGCGGTACAAGGCCAAATCCTTTGAACGATTGGCCGGACTGCTGGGCGAATAAGAGGCGAATAGGAGGTGAATAGGAGGTCAGCTGTTAATACGAAAGCTTCCTGAATACATCTGCAAAAATCGGGTCTCTGTGTACATAGAAGGCACTTCTGATAAAATGACGGGACTGATCGAAACTCCAGGTTACCTGATCGGTTACAAGCGGACAGTGTATAAGATGAGTGGGTACCCAGTAAGAATTTACCAGCCAGGCAACAGGAGCTAAATCCCATATAACCTTGGACCAAGCAAAGGGATCTTTGGTGTATTCGCGTACAATATCCGTAAGATATGTACCAATGGCACTTTTGCCTTTCAGATGCCTTTCCAGCTCAGCTATAGTCGTATGCAGGTGGGTTGTGACCCCCATGCATGGCACGAGAATAAGCGGTACCCCGCTGTTAAATATCACCCTGGCAGCAGGTACATCCTGCATCAGGTTGAACTCATTTGTATCATGCCAGTGCATGGCGTGCCCGCCCAGCCAGACAACAATT
>DUOA01000063.1 GCA_012839095.1 Clostridiales bacterium | reverse complement strand
TGCCGCAAGTAATTTTACCTAGCATACGGGATACGGACAATCCGGAGCTTAAATACCAATATCTTTATGACGCTTATGTAAAGCTCCGGAAAGAACTCTCATACCTTTTAGGCAACCTTGATTCGGACAATGTTCTTGAAGCTCAGTCTGTTGTTGCTGATTGGGTTTATGCGGGGAGTGTTACCACCGACCAGCTTATTGCTGGTGAGGCTAAGATTGGGACGGCTTTGATTGAGGATTTAGTTGTTGGTGGGAATGTAGCAATGGGAGCAAATGCGACTATTTCGTGGAGCCAAGTTACTAATCAGCCGAGCATACCTTCAATATCGGATATTTCTAGTATTGCGACTACTATTACAGCTAATTATGTCGCTACCCCTAATTTGATTACGAATATAGGAAGAGTCAACGATACTCTTCATATAGGTAATATTTCTTCAAGTGGTGCGAAGGCAATAATATTTAAAGATAATGCCTCGATTGATTCACCTTATGGAAATGATAGTTTGCGGTTAGGAGCACTCGGGGGAGTATATATACAAGACCTCAACATAACAGGAAACGGAAAGCTTAATGGTTCGCATCTTGTAACATTAAGTGTCTTGGTTGATGCTATGGCGGCTCATGTTGCTGCTTATCATTCGTAATAAAATTATATGATTTTTTATACATTAACGTGGTATACTGTAAATATAAGGATATTGGAGGTGTATCATGAAAAGGTTTCAAGTATTAAAAGGATTTATTTGCGGCTTCTTGGCGGCTCTTGTACTGCTGATAAGCATTCCTGCGCTGGCTGCAACAATAGACGTTATATTTAACCCGCTTAATATCGTTATCAACGGAGTAAAGGCGACTAACAAAGGCGAGAACTACACACTGGCAAATGGTAACGAAGTACCTTTCAGCATAGTATATAAAGGCACGACTTACCTACCTTTAAGGAAACTATCAGAACTAATGGGCAAGGAGTTAACGCTTGACTCAGTTACAGACACCGTTTATTTAAACGATCCAGTCGTAACTTATGATCCAAAAGAAGAATTCCCCGAAAAGGAGGAAAAAGGCGTGAGCGAACAACAATATGTAACAAGAGCTGAACTGGCAAGGTTTTTAGTGCAGTCATTGGATTTAAAAGACGATGGTACTGTACCGGAGTTTTCAGATGTACCTACAACGCATGAATATTATAAGGATATAAAAATTGTTTTCCAACAAGGCATTATTCTATACTCATCTCCCCGAATATTTGAACCTAACGAATTGATCAGCAAATTGCACTATGCATCATATCTATGTAGGGCATTAAATATTGACCCTAACATTGAACCTGAAACAGCTATTAAAATAAACGACATATATAATTTACCTTCATGGGCACAGAGAAATATACAAAATATTGTTAATTTAGGCATTATGGAACTAGACCCTAACGGCAATTTTAAACCGAATGAGTATATGTCTTCCCCGCTTACTCCTAATCCTAACCTCAAAAACTACATTCAGAAATAAATTCCCTTCTCCAAACGCAGGGTATTCCAAACCGGATACCCTGTTTTTTTATGTCCATAAAGCATTTTTGACCTTTCCTTATCTTCTCTCACCTTATTATTAAGATGGGTGATAACTATGACAAGCAAGGAATTGGTAAATGTTCCTATGACATTGGAGATGATTAATAAT
>DUOA01000062.1 GCA_012839095.1 Clostridiales bacterium | reverse complement strand
TTTGAAAAGGCCTCCCAAAGCCTCGAATCATTCATAAAGCAATGTACCTCCGATTCCTAGAGCCTGACCTGCCTTTTGAGTACGGCCAGAATATATCTGCTGGCGCCGTATGACTGATTGGTTCCAAAGCAGCTGACCAGCTCCCAGCCATTACTGCCGTAGCGGTTCAGTGTCTCATTAAAGCTTTCTACATCCAGAATGCCTCCGGAAAAACCCTTGGTATCAAACTGCAGTGTCTTGTATTCCCAATTGTTCACGCAAAAGCCTCCTATATATAATGACTTGCATACTCTCCCGCCTGCCGGTCAGCAGTGCCGTCCTTTGTACAGACGCAGCATAAGCCGGCAGAAATGAGCAGCTGTACGGAAGGCTTCACGAAAAGGTGATGTTTTCCTGAAGAAATCCTGTATTAGTTCCCTGTCACTTACGGAAGCCGGGTGGTATTCCGTTAAGCTTCCCCTGTATATAAGATAAGGATCCAGAAGCTCTTCCATTTCCCCGGGCGTCATGGGGGCAAGCATGGATTTTACCAGGTTTATTTCGCCGCTCATCAGGGCTTTCAAAACAAAATCCGTGCAGACATAGGCTTTGTAGGTGTTGTTGCCAAGCCCAAAAGGGCGGCCTATGACTGCCAGGGAGTTATATATACACTGATCTTCGTCATCCCGTATTTCATATACAAAATTTCTGATCTTTTCGTATTGATTCAGTGTTACAGGAATTTCAAACACCTTGATTCCAACCTCTGTTTCCTTTCCCAGGGTAAGCCTTTGAGGAAATTCCTGTATAAAACCTCCTACCAGGGGGTTGTGAGCACGATAGCGGGCAAAGGAATACATCTCACTCAGATCCCTTGTCAGACTGATGGAGGCATGATTATAAGAGCTTCTGGTAACAGCCCGTATTGCCCGGCCTATCTTTGTAGGCGTTGCTGATAAAACAACATAAATGTATTTCAAATGTAGACCCCCCAATCCGCTCGTGCGTGTTTCAATGCAGCTATACCTAATTATTATACCCTATATAAGGATGGGTTTCACTATATACCTGACTGCCTGAAGCCATGTATAGCCAATACTAATTATTGCAATGTTCGCGCATATGTGAATGATCCAGGAACTCAGCAGGGAGTTTGTTCTTTATTATACACTACTTTGCTGGATTTTATGGTATTATTATGAAAAAGCTTGCTTATCCATTTTTGATAAGGATGGTGAATGAATATGAAGTTTTTGTCTTTTGGTGAAATTATGCTTCGCCTGAAGTCGCCGGGGCAGGAGCGGCTTTTCCAGAGCTCCTTGCTGGAGGCCACTTTTGGGGGAGGAGAAGCAAATGTGGCTGTCTCCCTGGCCAATTACGGCTTGGATGCAGAATTTTTAACCATTTTGCCGGACAATGCAATAGCTGATGCCTGTATCGGTGAGCTTCGCAGATTTGGAGTGGGAACGGGCAAAATTTTGCGTGGTGAAGGCCGTATGGGAATATATTTTTTGGAGTCCGGAGCCAATCAGCGTCCCAGCAAGGTGGTTTACGACAGGGCATATTCGGCCATTGCCCTGGCAAAACCGGGAGACATAGACTGGGATAAGGCATACGAAGGAGTTGGCTGGTTCCATATCACAGGAATTACTCCTGCAATTTCTCAATCAGCAATGGAGTTGTCCCTGGAAGCTGTTAAGGTTGCCAAGCAGAAAGGCATTACTGTTTCCTGTGATCTTAATTACCGCAAGAATTTGTGGAAATACGGAAAGCAGGCACCGGAAGTCATGCGGGAGCTGGCAAAATATGTGGATGTGACAGTTGCCAATGAAGAGGATTGTCAGAAATCCCTGGGTATTCATGTGGATGTGGACGTAGAAAGCGGAGAACTGGACACTGGCAAATATGAAGCCTTGTCTGCGGCTGTCCTTAAGCAGTATCCCAATATGAAGATGATCGCTATTACCCTGCGGGAAAGCCGGAGTGCCGATATAAACGGCTGGGCTGCCTGTCTCAATGACAGGGAGAAATTTTATCTTAGCAGAAGGTATGAAATACGGGATATCGTCGATCGGGTAGGCGGCGGGGATTCCTTTGCCAGCGGGCTTATTTACGGCCTGAATACATATGAAAGCAGGCAGGATGCACTGGAGTTTGCCGCAGCCGCCAGCTGCCTGAAGCATTCAATTATCGGGGATTTTAACCGGGTAACCGTTTCAGAGGTGGAAAATCTAATGGGCGGCGATGCATCAGGACGGGTGCAAAGATAATTTAAATTAGGTATTGTTTAATGAACAGTAGTGTGCTACACTATCAGTAGTCGCTACTGTTTATTAATTAGTAGAGGAGGTTTCCGGCGTGAAGCAGTCTGAATACTTGAGAGAATTAAAATTGAATCTGGAATCAAAGATACCACCTGAGGAACTTAAGGATATCCTTTCCGATTACGAAGGATTCTTTGTTACCGGCAGAGAGGAAGGCAGAAGGG
This sequence comes from Clostridiales bacterium, assembly GCA_012839095.1. GTDB lineage: Bacteria > Bacillota > Clostridia > Caldicoprobacterales > DTU083 > DUOA01. The sequence continues at coordinate 768 of DUOA01000062.1, read as the reverse complement.
ATGATGATATCTCCGAGGAGCTTGGATCTCCTGCATTACTTGCCAGAAACCTGTTGGAGGAATATGCCGGAAAGCAGTCAGGCAAAGCAGACAAGGCGAAAAACACTCCTGCATTGAAGCTTGCTCTTCCGGGCCGGCGAATAACTGCCTGGCTGCTGGATGCCGTTATTGCGACGCTGCCCGTTATGCTGATTTCTTTGCTTGTACTCAAATCTATTTTCCTGCCCTATTATATGGTGCTTTTTTATCCCAGCCCTGCATATAGCACTTTTGTGTTTCTTGGAATGTCAGTATACGGTGATCTCACTCTGACTTCAGAAACAAATGCAGAATATACTTACGTGACCCGGGTTGATAAAAACGGTGAACATATGCAAACTTACACTTCTGTTAATGCAGATGGGGGCCTGATTCGTAAATGGCGGGCCGGGCTGGGCGTATTGGCATTGGTCTTTTATCTGCTGTACCCCCTGATATGCACATTACTGTTAAAAGGGCAGACTATAGGGAAAAAAATTATGGGTATCCGGGTCAGGCGCACTGACTGTACTCCTGCCGGCAGGGAAAGTATTTTTTCAAGGGAGCTTCTGGGAAAACTATTGCTGAATTCAATTCCCTTTGTGCCGCTGATATCATTACTGACCATTCTGTTGACTAAAGAACACAAAGCTCTTCATGATATGGTTGCAGATACCATTGTTACAGCAAGTTAGTATGGAGTGGTGAAGTAATGGTTACGCAACTTAAAAAAGGAATCCTGGAGATGTG
>DUOA01000061.1 GCA_012839095.1 Clostridiales bacterium | reverse complement strand
TAATGGTATAAAGCCATGACAATTGCATCGCCTCTCTCAGGCTCTTCGGCTTTTCGGACGATATATTCCCAAGCGCGCAGGCCATTTGCTCCAGTTCTGCAGCTCTTGCGGGCTTTTTTTCCGTGGCTGCCAGCTCTGCAGCCATCTTGCTGTAATACAGGCAGCATTCGGCCAGCAGGTCCAGAGCCCTTTCCATTCCTTCAAACAGCTTTCTCTTCTGTTCTTCTTCAGGCAACCGGGATTTTCTCTGTGAAATAAGTTTTTTCATGCCCTTTATGCCATTATCCAGAAGCTTTTCATAATCCAGACAGATACCCGCCATTCTGTACAGAGGAAATGCTGCACCGGATTCCTGTGTAAAATCATCATGCGGCAGGGCTTCTGCCATCAGCTTCGGATATGCCGCCTTAACTTTGTGGAAGGTTGCTTCGGTTTTCCAGAATTCCAGCATAGCATGGACATCCTTCAGCAAAGCCTTATCATAATCGTGTGTTTTAAGTTCATTCCTTATAGCTTCTTCATTGCAGTAATATGCCAGTCCCCCCGCTTGTTCCGGGCTGAAACCCACATAGCTCATTTTTACTCTGCCTGCAAAACTGTCTTCTTCCCGGATTCCACACAGTACACGGGGGTACATCTCCCTTAAGCACATGGCTTCGCGTATGGCAATGTGTTCATCCTTATATTTTTGATACGTTTTTGTAAAGCCCAGCTCAACGGAAAAATCATAGGGTTTCAATTCCATCACCTTTTTTCATTTATATCGGTATCATAATTATACAGATGCTACTTATTAAAATCTTGTCTCCAGGCGATCGGAATTGTGCTATAATGACATCACACAATAAATATTAGTTCGGAGATATGGAATATGGAAGCCATCAAATTGCTTGCAAATGATATTTTAGATCCTCAGACTCAAATGTTCTACAACTTTCTCAGCCGGGTGGAGGATACGGCTGCAGAGCATAATCATGATTTTTTTGAGCTGTTCCTCATAGTGGATGGAAGCGTTATTCATCATGTTAATTATGCAAAACAGCATCTGTCCAAGGGTTATGTTGTTTTTATCCGGCCGTGGGATACCCATCATTACAGGAAGCACGATAATGAAAATTGTCGATTCATCAACATTGCCTTTTCACAGGATGTTCTTAAGGACTTTTTTAATTACCTGGGTGACAGCACCCTGCCTGACCGGCTGTTGGGAAGTCCTCTCCCTCCCTGTAAGCAGTTGGATCTTTCCGTGATGCATGAGGTTAGGAAAAAGCTTGAAATGCTGACCTTGCTGCCGCGGGAGAATAAAACCGGTATTCGTTCCTATCTTCGCCTGCTGTTGGCTGATTTAATATTCAACTGCTTCACGGAGGATCAAATAGGAATACAGGATATGCCTGCCTGGCTTATACAGCTGATTAATGAAATGAAGAAAAAAGAGAATTTCTCTGCAGGCCTGTCCGCCCTGCACAAGCTCTGTAACAAAAGTCCTGAATACATAAGCAGATCATTTAAAAAACATCTTAATACAACACCTACAGACTATATAAACACTCTGAGGCTTAACTATGCGGCCAATATGCTGGAATACAGCGATACCGACATCTCCGGTATCGCTTTTGATGCAGGTTTTAATAACATAAGTCATTTTTACCATCTATTTAAAAAACATTATAAGGAGTCTCCCGGCAGGTACAGAAAGTCCAAACGGCTTTTGGGTACCTGATTTTCGGGAGACTCCTTATGAAAATAGTTAAAAACCCATTGTTTCAAGTTTTATTTCATTGTTCTTTTTCATTTGTCTCAGGTAATAATCCTGAAGGTTTTAATCTCATAAGGCATGATCTCAAAGGAAAATGCCTTGTCTGCTGCATCAATGTCCTTGATGTTGTTCTCCAACAGGTCGCACTCATATACGCTCTTAAGGGAAGCATTCCACTTGATGGTGATATTGCCCCTCTGGTTCTGGTATTCATACAGGCGTACTACGATACCTTCCCCGTCCTCCGCCTTCTTAACGGTTTCAAGTATCACATTTTCACCAAGCACCTCAAGAATGCTTTCCTCCCATGCCGGGTTCCGGCCTTCCTGCTTTGAAAGATTGCAATAGCTGTATACGGGAACGTTCAGCATATATGCCTGTTTCACGGTCTCACCCTTCTTCCAGTCTCCCTTATGGGGAAGAATGGAATAGGTGAAAAAGTGCTCTTCCTGGTCGGTAACGGGATTGGGCTCTATTCCTGATTTTACAAGGGAGATGGCCATCTTGCCGTCATGAATGGCATGCCCGTATTTGCAGTCGTTAAGCAAGCTTACGCCGTAATCCCCTTCTGACAGGTCTGCCCATTTATGAGCACAGACCTCGAACCTGGCCACATCCCAGCTGGTATTCCTGTGGGTAGGCCTCTTCAGGTTTCCAAACTGAATGTCATAGGAGGCCTCATTGGCATTTACGTCCACATCGAACTCTACTTTGAGCAGGTGCTGATGCTCATGCCAGTCTGCATAGGTTTCAAAGTCTATTCTGGGGCTGTCGGCATAAAAATGAATTTTCTGCCTGATGAGGGAACCGGAGAAGGCATATTCCACCAGATAAGTCGCCCGGACCGGCCCTGTCTCCAGCCACTCGGCTCTGCGAAGGTCATCCATCGGATAGGCCTTTTCAGAATAGTAAATGTCTATATCCCAGTTGTCATAGTACATAGGCTTATCTTCATAAACCTTAAGCACGTTCCCAGCACCCTTCAGCACCTCGCGGGAATTCCGCTTGTCAAAGAGCGAATGGAATACCCCGCCTTTGCACATCTTGATGCTGTAGAATGGGGTTTCTATTCCGTCATCCTTTATTACAAATGGGCTGGATGTTTCGACTTCCCTGGTGTCTGCCTTGTATACCTTCAAGCCCTTTGCAGGAAGCTGTTTTGCATAGCCTATCAGCTTATCATCATGGGTCTTTTGCAAGGTAACCGTATTCCCCTGGTCATCCACTAAAACGTTGGCGTTCAGATCCTTATTATCAAGAACAACGATATCATCCCGATCGAAGGACAGGGTATTAAAGAGGGTAACATCGCCGTTAAGCTTTTTGGCTATTGCCTCAACCCGCTCACTGATAAGCTCATCGATCCGACTTTCAACCTGTTCATATTCCTGTTTCGTTACATCATAAACTTCCTTAACGCTGGTACCCGGCAGGATATCATGGAACTGATTCAAAAGTACAGTCTCCCACATATTGAAAATTTCTTCCCTGGGATACTCAATGCCAAGGTTTTCTGCCCATACGGAGAAGAACTCCAGATCCTGCAGACCCAGCTCGCATTTTCTGTTGCTCCGCTTGTTGCGCGCCATGGAGGTATAGGTGCCTCTGTGGTACTCAAGATACAGCTCTCCTACCCATTTGGGAAGCCTGGGATTGTCTGCACATCTGGCATAAAGCTTGTCAAAATAATCGCGGGTGTTTCCAAGGCGGACCTTGGGAGCTCCCATGATTCCCTTCTGCATCCGTACCCCGGTTTCCAGCATCTGTCTGGTGGGGCCTCCGCCGCCGTCGCCATGGCCGTAGGATATAAGAATATCATTGTTGAGTTCCTTCTGCTGGTACCGATCCCATGCGCCTGACAGGGCACTCGGATGCAGTATGCCGTTGTAGGTGGTGAAGAAACTGTCCTTAGGCTGGTCCACTCCTGTGGTTGTGATAAGATGGGTAAAGATCTCAGTGCCGTCAATGCCCCTCCAGAAGAAGGTGTCGTAGGGCAGCTTGTTAAACTGATTCCATGAGATCTTTGTTGTCATGAAATACTTGATTCCCGATTTCTTCATGATCTGGGGCAGGGCCGCAGAATATCCGAAGACGTCGGGCAGCCAGAGGATGACATTATCCACACCGAATTCATCCCTGAAAAACTTCTTCCCGTGCATGAACTGCCGTACCAAAGACTCGCCGGAGGTTACATTGCAGTCGGCCTCAACCCACATGCCGCCTTCCGGTTCCCAGCGGCCTTCAGCAACCCTCTGCTTTAATTTCTCATACATTTCCGGGTAGCGCTGTTTAAGGAATTTGTATAGCTGGGGCTGGCTGGACATAAATATGTACTCAGGATACTCGTCCATATATTTCAGCACCGTGGCAAAGCTTCTGGCCACCTTTTCCCGGGTCTGTGCCACTGTCCACCACCATGCCACATCAATATGGGTATGGCCTACGCAGGTGGCAACGATGTCCTCTCTGCCCGCCAGTTCCTGGTAGAGCTTGTTGGATATGTACTCAGCAGCCTCATCAACCGACTCATAAAAGCGGGAGGAATAGGGCTGCCTCAGGTCAAGCAGATTGATGGTATTCTCCAGAGCCTGTTCCAGTGCAATCCGGGTCAAATCATCCTTCTGCAGATTGTCTGTAATCCACAGCGGCACCTGCAGATCATAATAAAGGCTCATGATGCGCTTATCGATCTCAACCATCTGGCCAATCATCAGGAAGTTTGAATACAGGATTCCGGTGTAGGCCTGCAGATCAATGGTATACTCCTGACCTGCCCTGGCGCTGTCTGTGATGAAAATATCCCTGTGATTCATATCCAGGCCCTGAACAATTTCACCGTTGACAAAGGCCAGGAATTGGGGGTTTTTGCCATCGTCCCAGTCTTCTATCTGGGTTTTGAAAATAAAATACAGGGGTTTTCCCTCAAAGCTTTCGGGCACCCTTACCTTGGTTCTGAACCAGTAGTGCTCGTCCTTGCCTGTCCACTGCATGGTTCTGCTGTCAAAGTCCTGCCAGGGCTCAGCGGCACTGTCGACTTCCTCAATGGTGTTGTAGGTGCCTTTCTTAATCTTCCAGTCAGTAATGTCGATTTGCTGCACCCTGGACAGCTTCCGCAGGTTGTCGGCAATAACCTGCACCCTTTCTTTTCTGTAGATCATCGTGACCCTCCTGTTCTGTTTTTACATTAATTTTAT
>DUOA01000060.1 GCA_012839095.1 Clostridiales bacterium | reverse complement strand
CCAGTTTCATAAGCCGCATGTCCTCATCCCAAACCTCCGGCGTATTCTTCCACTGGTCGGGATTGTAGTCTGCACCGTGCAGCATGCGAGGAAACTTCTTGCTTACAGGAGGATATCTTTTAATCATGCTTACCCATCCTTTCATATTTCTTATATCGTTTCAACACACTGATTATCCATGTTAATGAACTTCAATATCCCACATAGCGTGACTGCTCGCTCTTAACGGCTCACTATTCCATATTTTAATACCTGCGCTGGATCAGTTCTTCCATCAATTCCCTTAGGGCATCCCTGGCCGGAATATTGGGCAGGGCCGCCAGGCTGTCGTTGCACCGGTCCAGATACCTTAGTGCCAGTTTTTTGGAACGCTCCAGCCCGCCGCTTTCATCCACCAGTTTTCCTATTTGATTGATATCAGAGTCGATCAGATCCTTTTTCCCTATATAAGGCTCCAGCTTACTGCTGTAACTTGAATCCAACATGGTATAGATTACAGGCAGGGTATATACCCCTTCTGCAAAATCGCTGCACAGAGGCTTGCCAACCTCATCCTGATTTCCGGAAAAGTCCAGCAGATCATCCGTTATCTGAAAGGCCATTCCAAAATCATGTCCGAATTTCCTCAAATGCCGGATGACTTCCTGCCTGCATCTGGCTTCAGAAGCACCTACCTGGCAGCTTAAGGAAAAGAGGATGGCCGTTTTCCGGGAAATCCTCTTAAGATATTTTCCGATGTACATATTTTTATCGTATCTGGATTCGAATTGATCTACTTCCCCAACGCAGATGGCTTTAATGGCCTGGGACAAATGGTGCATATTTTTCTGGGAAATGGTCTGGGTAACAAGGTCAAATGCCCTGGTAAAAAGATAATCCCCAGTAAATACTGCAATTTCGTTGCCCCAGCGGTTTCTGACAGTGGGCCTTCCCCTGCGAAGTTCCGACTGGTCTATGATATCATCGTGAATAAGTGTAGCCATATGCATGATTTCGATGGCTGCAGCCAAAGAAATGAGCTTTTCCTCATTGTATCTGCCAAATCGGCCGGCCAGCAGAACCATAGCCGGCCTCAGGCGTTTTCCTCCAGCATTCAGCAGATCATTTATGGCATCGTTAAGCACCTGCTGGCTGGCTTTTAATGAGTTTCTGATGAATGCATCAATCTTATCAATGTCTTCATAGATATCTACATGCTTTTTCCATACTCTCATACTATTTGGAAGACCTCCTGCAGCGATCAGCTGACATATCCATGTGCAGCTTTCTTGTTTAAAAAACGAATAATGTATTTTGCCACCAATCCTATAAAATTCCCTGTTATAACGGATGACAGCATTAAAAGCGGCATGTAAGTGAACAGAATGCCGATGGTCCCATAGAGCAGGGATGCTGTAAGCAGCTGTCCGACGTTATGAAAGACAGCTCCAGCCACGCTGATTCCCAGCAGACTGAAATACTCCCGGAAGTGCAGATACAAGACTGCCATGATTATGCAGCTAAGCACTCCTCCTGTCAAACTGTAAAGGATTCCTGTAGGGCTGCCTCCCAAAATGGGTCCCAGTATGGAGCGGACAACCACTACCGCCATCCCTTCCCAAAAACCAAACAGATGCAGGGTTATGATGGTCACAATATTCGCCAGGCCCAGCTTGGCACCTGGTGCCAGGGGCGGAAAAAAGTTTTCGAAGTAGTGCAGTACCAGAGCCTGGGATGTGAACAAGGCCATAAAAACTAATTTTCTGCTTTTTTTCATACGGGTCCAGCTCCTCAGGATGAAATGCCATCCAGCGGAGGCTCTCCTTCCTGACTTCCAATTATACGGATTACCACCTTATGAGGCAGACAAACTATGGTCTGGCCGGGCCGGTTTATTCTGCCCCAGGAAACGCAAAGCTGATCCGGACAGTTGGCTTCCTTTATATACACGCCTGAATCGGATAAAATAAGTATATTAAACCTGGTTTCACCGGCATCCACCAGGATTTCCCTCTCTTCTCCTTCCAGGGGAAGATCATAGGTTCCCCATACAACGCCGTCTATTTCGACCACAACCTGACTTGTAACCGTATTCTTGCCCATCTGATAAAGGCCGGCAAAACTGAAGGCCGTCAGTAGAAAGACTAAAAGATAAACCAGAACATCACCTATGCGAATCGGAATCCTCATCCGGATAACTCCTTACATTCTGTCTCAACAAAACAAAAACATAAAGCGCGCAAAGAGCGGCACCTCAATATGAATATCTTATCATATTACTTGTCTGATGGGAAGAAACTGTCCGGCAAGTTGAAAGGTAATTCGGGAATTTTTTACAGGAAAATGCGAAACATAAGCAGAGAACGTTAAATTCTTGTTTCAGTTCACCTAAATATGTTAAAAATATAATAATGAAATTTTGCAAGCAGCAGATAAGACAAAACACAAGCCTGAAAAGGCGTATAATATTTATATGTTCACCTGTGTTCATCCTGTACATTGTGAACGTTTCAGTATACTTTGCGTTTATTGTTCACTATTTACTATAAGAAATGTTCATTTATGTTATTATATTCCATTGAATTATTTTACCATGCTGTGTTAGAATAATTTTTGTAATATTGAAAAATCAGCTGCCGGTTTTATGTTTAATTTATGTTTAAAATGGCAGTTTGCTTAAAAATACCAGACAGATTTGTTTTTTTCGTAACAAAAAGCTGACAAGATTTTATCATAAGATAAGTATATTATGACTGTCAGTGCAGCTGTCAGTTTAATTTTTTGTTTATATTTATATTTTTAAGGAGGAAATCTTCCATGTCAAAGCGAATCGTGATTCTTGGCGCAGGCTATGCCGGCCTGGAGGCTGCCAAAACCCTGCACAAGAAGCTTAAGAAGGCAGACAACGTGGAGATCATGCTAATTGATCAAAACGATCATCATACTCTACTGACCGAATTGCACGAAGTGGCCGGCAACAGGGTGGAGCCCGGCGGCGTGCAGGTTTCAGTTGAGCACGTCCTGCAGTACACCAAGGTAAAGTTCGTACAGGATAAAATCACAGGAGCAGATCTTGGAAACAGGAAGCTCTATTCTGACAAAAGAGAATATGAGTTTGATTATCTGATTGCCGGTTTCGGAAGCGAGCCCGCTTATTTCGGCATACCCGGCATTGAAGAAAATGCCTTTACCCTATGGTCTCTTGATGATGCCAAAAAGATACACAATCATATCATAGATATGTTCAGGGAAGCATCCCAGGAAAAGAATGAGAAGCGCCGAAGGGAGCTGCTGACCTTTGCAGTGGGCGGCGGAGGTTTTACCGGCGTAGAGCTGATAGGCGAGCTGATACAGTGGGTGCCGGTTCTTTGCCGGGAATACGGCATTAACCGGAACGAAGTCAGGCTTATGCTCATCGAGGCACTGCCCACCATACTTCCTATTATAAATGAAAAGCTAATAAAGAAGTCTGTCCGATATATGGAAAGCCATGGAGTTGAGATTCTTGTCAACTCCCCCATTACCGAAGTGTCAAAGGAATCCTTCTCACTGAAAAACGAAAATACCTTCCCCTGCCGGACACTGGTATGGACGGGCGGAATCCAGGCCAACAGCCTGGTGCAGAAGTTAGGTGTAAGCACCGGCAAGAGGAATCGGATAATTGTAAATGAGCATTGCCAGACGGTTGAATATCCCTATGTATATGCCGTAGGCGACAACATGCAGTTTACAGGAGAAGACGAAAAAGTTCTGCCTCCCCTTGTGGAGACTGCCATTCAGTCAGGCCATACAGCCGCTGTAAATGTAGCTGCAGAGATATTGGGTAAGGAAAAAGAAGTGCTGAAGCCAAACCTCCACGGCGTCATGGTTTCCATCGGTTCCACATACGGGGTTGCACAGCTTAGCGGAATCCCAATGCTTTCGGGCTTCCTGGCCATCATTATGAAACATCTGGTAAACCTGCACTATCTGTTTGGAATCGGCGGATTGGAGCTTTGCTGGGAGTATGTCAATCATGAGTTCTTCCATACCAAGAGAAGCTATAATTTCTTCCTCCAGTCCGTAATCAGCCACGCCAAAGAAAGAAGCTTCAGATTCTGGCTTGTTCCGCTTAGAATCTACCTGGGGTACAAGTGGCTGCTGTCCGGCATAGACAAAATCAACAACAACTGGTGGACAGCCGCAGTTATCGGAGCCGGCGATGCAACCGGCGGGGCCACTGCGGATGCAACAAGTGCCGCAACAGGAGAAGGCGGTCTGATGTCCCTTATCAGCGATCACACTCCGGACTGGTACGCATGGTTTGTAGAAAAAGTGATCTATCCCAACGGCATGCTCTTTCAGAAAATAGTGGTAATCACGGAAATCGCCCTGGGCGTCGCTTTCATCCTCGGAGTATTTACCTTTCTGGCAGCAATTGTATCCATCGGCATGAACCTGAACTTCCTGCTCAGCACCGGCCTGTATGACTGGTGGTACATCTGGGTTTCCTTCGCAATGCTGGCCGGAGCAGGCAGAGTCCTTGGCGGCGACCATTACCTGATGCCCTGGCTGACCCATCAGCTGCGTTACTTCCAGAGGAACAAGGCCGTTCATATCTTCAGGGGCTGGCGATGGTAGCAAAGGCAGCAGACAGATAGAAGCAGAATGTCTGAATTAGCTAATGAAGCTATATAGCTAAAGAATCTCACTAAGCAGAATAACTAAGTTAGCTGACTAAGCAGAATAAGAAAAGCCCGGCCGGTATACTCACTTTTATACCGACTCGGGCTTTAATTTAAGTATTTTACGCCGCTTCTCAAGCAATTTAACCCAAATTGTGCAAAACTTCAAGTAATGTATTGTCCTGTTATATTGCCGGATAAATCAATCCAGGTTTACCTTGAACCCATGCCTGCGAAATACATCCTTTACCTCTTTCATGGACTGCTTATCAGGAGAGGGGACTCCTTCCAGAGGGTAATCCAGGCCCATCTCCTGCCATTTGTATACACCCATGGTATGGTAAGGCAGGATATCCACCGTCTGAATGTTGGGAAAGTCTTTCAGGAATTCCGCCAGCCGTTCAACATCCTCTTCCCCGTCAGTCAGGCCGGGAATAACAACATATCGAATCCATAAAGGCTTATCAATTTCCCTTAAGTACTCCATAAAAGCAAATACCTTATTGCTGCTAACTCCGGTTATCTCCTTATGCTTAATCTCATCTATATGCTTAATGCTGAGAAGCACCAGGTCTGTAACCTCAAGCAGGTCTTTTGCCTTCTCTATATCCACAAAACCCGAAGTATCCATGGCTGTATTCAGGCCAAGCTCATTTTTTGCCCGCGAAAAGAGTTCCCGGACAAAATCTGCCTGGAGGGTGGGTTCTCCCCCGGTGGCGGTTACCCCGCCGCCGGAGGATTTATAAAAGGGGAGGTACTGCTTTATATCCTGAATCAGCTCATCAGCTGACGTTTCTTTTCCGGCCTTGGGATCCCAGGCGTCCCTGTTATGGCAAAATATGCAGCGCATGGGACAGCCCTGGGTAAAGACCACATAGCGAATACCCGGGCCGTCTACCGTGCCCATGGTTTCTATTGAATGAATTCTGCCTTTTGTCAAATCTATCAAATCCCTTCGTGGGAAGTACCAGTTAAAATAATCTTACTTCGTTTTATTTACCCGTTATCAAATTCCTTCGTGGAAGGTACGGGCTATAACGTCCTCCTGCTGCTCTCTGGTCAGCCTTACAAAGTTAACTGCATATCCGGAAACTCGGATGGTCAGCTGGGGATACCTCTCCGGATGCTCCATGGCATCCAGCAGGGTTTCCTTTTCAAATACGTTGACATTGATATGGTGTCCGCCCTTGAAGAAATAGCCGTCCAGCATGGCCACCAGGTTGCCGATCCGATCTTCCCTGGTTTTGCCCAGCGCCTTGGGAACAATGGAGAAGGTATAGGAGATACCGTCCTCCGCATAGCGGTAAGGCAGCTTGGCAACCGAGCTCATTGAGGCAATGGCGCCTTTCTTATCCCTTCCGTGCATGGGGTTGGCTCCCGGTGCAAAGGGTTCGCCGGCCTTCCTGCCATCGGGTGTGTTCCCTGTCTTCTTTCCATATACCACGTTGGAGGTTATGGTCAGGATGGAAAGGGTAGCTTTGCTGTCTCTGTAGGTCTTCTGCTTGCGCAGTTTCTTCATGAACTTCTCAACTATTTCAGTGCTCAGCTGATCCGCTCTTTCGTCATTGTTTCCGAATGTGGGGAAGTCCCCTTCTATCTCAAAATCCACTGCCAGGCCTTCTTCATTGTAGACAGGCTTAACCCTGGCGTATTTTATTGCGCTCAGAGAATCGGTTACCACTGAAAGCCCTGCTATGCCGCAGGCCAGAGTCCGGAGAATTTCCCTGTCGTGAAGGGCCATCTCCAGTGCCTCATAGGCATACTTGTCGTGCATGTAATGGATGATATTCAGGGCATTTACGTATACCCTGGCAAGCCATTCCATCATATTGTCGAATCGTTCCATGACCTCATCGTAATCCAGATATTCCGACTTTATGGGAGAGAAGGGCGGAGTTACCTGGGCACCGCTCAGTTCATCCCTGCCGCCGTTAATGGCATAGAGCAGGGCTTTGGCCAGGTTGGCCCGGGCACCGAAGAACTGCATCTGCTTTCCAATCCGCATGGCCGAAACACAGCAGGCAATGCCATAGTCGTCTCCCCAATAGGAACGCATAAGGTCGTCATTTTCGTACTGGATTGAGCTTGTTGTGATGGACATCTTGCTGCAATACCTCTTGAATCCTTCCGGCAGGTTGTTGGACCAAAGGACGGTCATATTGGGCTCAGGAGCAGGACCCAGGTTGGTCAGGGTATGCAGGAAGCGGAAGGAGGTTTTGGTCACCAGGGTTCTTCCGTCCATCCCCATTCCCCCGATGGCTTCCGTCACCCATACTGGATCACCGCTGAAAAGCGCATTGTAATCCTGTGTTCGCAGGAAGCGAACCAACCTCAGCTTCATAACAAAGTGGTCAATAATTTCCTGAGCTTCCTCCTCTGTTATAAGATCGTTTCTTATGTCCTTTTCAATGTATATATCCAGGAAGGTGGAAACCCGGCCCAGGCTCATGGCTGCCCCATTCTGTTCCTTGATTGCACCCAGGTAAGCGAAATAGAGCCACTGCACCGCCTCCCGGGCATTTGCTGCAGGACGGGAAATATCGTATCCGTAACTTTGGGCCATTTCCTTAAGTGCATTAAGAGCCCTAAGCTGATCGGTAATTTCCTCCCGCGACCGGATGACCTCATCCTCCATCCAGGCGGTTTCCAGCTCTTCCATCTGCTTCTGTTTGTCTTCTATCAGGCGATCCACGCCGTAGAGGGCAACCCTCCTGTAGTCGCCGATTATTCTTCCCCGGCCGTATGCATCGGGCAGGCCGGTGATAATGCCGGCTCTCCGGGCACGGCGGATTTCAGGGGTATAGGCATCAAATACCCCCTGATTGTGAGTTTTTCTGTACTCATTGTAAAAGTGCTCTATCTTGGGATCCAGCTTATAGCCGTAAGCCTCGCAGGCCTGTTTCACCATGCGGATACCGCCGCTGGGCATAATGGCTCTCCTTAAAGGAGCATCCGTCTGCAGACCGACTATCTTCTCAAGTTCCTCGCTTATATAGCCGGGCTTATGGGAAGTAATGGTGGAAACTGTTTCTGTATCAACGTCCAGTGTTCCTCCGTTATCCCTTTCCTTTTTCAAAAGCTCCAGGGATTCGTCCCAGAGGCGCTTCGTTGCTTCAGTGGGACCTTCCAGGAAGGAGTCGTCTCCCTCGTATGGTGTGTAGTTCTCCTGTATAAAATTTCTGACATCTATTTCATTACGCCAGTATCCATTGCTGAATTCTTTCCATTGCTTCATATATATCCCCTCATTTCACCTTTATCATCGTCTAAATGTATTATAACCCATCTGTTTAGTCGGAATCAAGTATTTTTATGAAAAATTTCTGAAACATATATAACAGTTGATTATCCGCCGGGCAGACATTATTCCTTCATTTAATATAATTATACCCATATGATGCGAATTATATCAAATTATTTTCTGGATACATTCCGATTACTTGGTTTGAAGCTGTCTTTTAGATTTGTAATTATTGCTTTTCTGCTTTTACTGAACAAAATAATTATGGAACATATGATACAGCTTGTTAACAACTAAAGAGCTGTGTATTAGTCTCTCCTGAATAAATGCTGCAAGAATTTGTTTATACTGTATTCTCACTGTTTATTATAAACTTAATTTACAGAGTATTATTTCAGTCCGGCTGTAACAGTATACTGCCATATTGCGACAGTATGCCGGTATAACCGCCGGTAAAGCTGCTGGTGCTTAAGCCAGTTACAACTGCAGGTACAGCATGCAAATACAGCGCCATTACAGTGTACCGGTACACTAAAGCTCTTACAGCAAATTAACCCGGAAAGCGAGGCGAATATATATGACATTGCCCGGAAAATATTATGTCCGTTTGTTAGTATTATTATTAACGGCAGCCGTTTTCATTTCGGCTTGTTCTTCTGCGAAAAGCCCTTCTCCGGAAGATGAGGATTTGGATAATCTTCCCGAGTTTACTTTAGAGGAACTTGCTGAATACGACGGTAAGGACGGCAGAAAAGCTTACGTTGCCGTAGACGGAATTGTATATGATGTTACCGATTCCAGACCCTGGAAAAACGGTGAGCACAATGGCTTTACAGCAGGAAGGGATTTGACGGAAGAAATCAAAAATGTCTCACCTCATGGCGTGTCCAAACTTAGAAATGTCCCGGCTGTCGGAAAAATTAAGGAGTAGGTGATATTTTGATAAGATACCTGGGTTGGCTCAATGTATTTCTCATAGCCCTGTCCCTTTCGCCCTTTTTACTCAGGCGGATCAGAAAACACATAATAAAAAAACCAAGCAAAAAGCTGAGCAAGGCCCTTAAGTTCCTGAGCAAGATTCATCCTTACCTGGGAGTTGTCCTTTTGATAACGAGTTTTCTCCATGGATATCTTGCCCTGGGAACCATCCGCCTGCATACCGGCTATTTAACCTGGTTTCTTATTGTAGTTCTGTTTGCGCTGAGAATGTGGGGTATAAAGTCCAGAAACAGATACTGGCTTGTCCTTCACAGAGCCGTTGCCGGGCTGGTTGTTGTCGCCCTGCTCATTCATATTTTTGCAAGAAACCTAATCTGACCGGCCCTGCCCTACGAATCCCTGCGGCGAACTGCTGACACTGCAATGATGAACCCTAAAATTATCAGGAAAATCGGCCAGGCATATTCTCTAAACTGCCTGAGAATTTGCCTGAAGGGGAAGAATTTGTCCATAAGGATCAGTCCGCCTATAAGCACCATGATTCCGCCTATAAACAGGAGTGAATTATTCTTTGCCGGGGAATGTGAGTCTCCGGCGACAAAGGTTTCATTACCGTCTTCATCTGTTACTATGGTACCCTCTGAGCCCTCTTCCTTGGGGATGATAATTGCAGCTATCAGGTAAAGCAGCAGTCCTGTTCCTCCGAAGAAGATTGTGATGCTCCAGATAAGCCGTATTATTGTTACATCAACGTTTAAGTACTCTGCCAGGCCTCCGCAGACCCCTGCTATTACGTTTTGTCTGGCAGAACGGTATAATTTTTTGTTCATATTCATACCTCCGGTATTTTTTGTTTTGCTGTCATACCCCGGCAGCACCCTTTATTTGTGTCTGCTTCTCTGTATGACTGTATAACTGTATTTCTGTCCTCTGCATATCTGTCTATAGGTTTAGACGGGACTTTTCACTGGAACCCTTCACTTTTTACTTCATTTATTTCTTCATTTTATATACATAACAGTTATGTTTCAGGTAAATATGATTCTATTTTCTATGTAATCCATTCCTTCAGTTTTTCCGGCTGGGTAATCCGTATAATATTCCGTTCAATTTCAATCAGCTTGTACTTTTTGAAAGCCATCAGAATCCGGGTAACGGTTTCCCGGGTGGTTCCGACCATGTTGGCCAGTTCCTGCCTGGAAATGCTTAAGTCCAGCTCCAGGCCCCTTTCCGTCCTTTTCCCGTGCTCGGCAGCCATCTTTAGAAGCATCTGGGCCGTACGCCCATGAGTGTTGTTCAGGGCCAGGCTTTTTACCCGCTGCTGTGCGTCCATCAAACGTTTGTTAAGCACCTTGATGATAGCCACGGCCATAGCGGGATGATCCTTCAGCACCTTTTCCAGATCCTCGTTTCGGATAAAGGCGATTCGGGCATCTTCCAGGACCTCTGCCGTTGCCGGATAGTTAACCTCGTTGAAAAGAATGACTTCCGCAAAGATGTCGCCCGGTGTCGCAATATAGAGGATATGCTCCCTGCCGTCCTCAGAGGTTTTATAAATCTTCACCTTTCCCTCCATGACAAAGTGGACGGCTTCCCCGTACTCCCCTTCCATAAAGAGGATATGCCCCCGGCGATAGGTGCGCTCGATCATGATTTCTGCTATGTCTTTCAGATTTTCTTTCTCGATGCCGCTGAAATAGGATATTTTCTTCAGAAACTCCAGTCTCTCAATCATCATGCCCACCCTTAATGAATCTGCCGATTTTGCAGATACTACAGAATATATGATATCATATTTTTTTCCCGAAATCATTGTATATCGGAAAAAGATAGGGTACAATAAACCTAATCATTGCGAAAGGAAGGTTTTTCCTATGGAAGAGAGAGATATTCTGGTATTCACCGATGAAGAGGGACAGGAAATCCAAATGGAAATTCTTGATTACTTCGAGTATGACGATGAACTTTATGCCATGCTGATTGAGGCCGATGAATATGAGCATGATCATGAGCACGATGATGAATGCGATCATGAGGAGGAAAGCAGCATATACATCATGAGGGTCATTGTGGACGGAGACACGGAAGAATTTGTCCCGGTGGATGAAGATAAGATGGAGGAGCTGGTTGAGGCTATCCAGGAAATGTACATTGCTGAGGACGATTATGACGGATATGACGGGGACGACTACGACGATGAGGACTACGATGACTACGAAAATGATGATGAGGACCCTTTTGATGTAATGGACGAAGATGAGGAGTAGTATCGGAGAACACAAAAGAGCGGATCGGAGCTTATAAAGCCCGCCTTCCGCTCTTTTTTATTTCCTTATTCTGCATTGTAACCCGAGTAAAACTTAGGATTAGAACTCAAATGAACCGCCGTGGAGATAGAGCTGCTTAGTTCCATCGGGCAGCTGCAGTTCCACCGGAACATTGTCGGGTACCTGGCCGGATATGGACAGAAGTCCGGAATCCACCTTCCAGGACACCTGAACCATTCCCTTCGGCGTAATTACACTGCCGGAGAAATCGGGCAGGGATAATACATGCGGCTGGATTCCGATTTTGGTCCAGCCCGGTTCCAGGGGTTTAACTCCAAGGATGCAGCGGGTAAACTCGTAGAGGGCAAGGGCGCTCCAACCGTGGCAGTCGCTGCGCATGCTCACATTGTCCTCCGGGCAGGTGGTCAGATGCTGCTCAAGCATCTTCTTCCAGTCATCCCATATCACTTCGCTCCAGTCATACATATCCGACATTTCAAGAGCCCTCATCAGGTAAAATCTCATTGAATAGGAACAGAGATCGATATCATTAATAGAAAGGGATTTTTTCATAACGCTCTTTGCACGTTTTCCCTTGACCAGCCCGGTCAGCACTGCCCATACCTGAACATGCTGGCTGAATCGATAAAATCTGGGGCCTTCCTTAAACAGGCCATTGGTATCATCCCAGCAAAGGCTTTCTATCTGCTGCAGAATATCCCTGGCGCGCTTCTCATATTCGGCTGCCATGAACTTCCTTCCTGTCAGCTCATTCAGCCTGGCAGCTGACTGCAGACCTGCTGCATAGATCAGACTGTAGATGGTGGCCGGGCCCTTTTCCGCAGCCGGCGGCACTCCCCTGTCCCAGCCCTGGACCCAGTCAACAAAGGGCCAGTATTCAAGATCCTCAATAAGGCCGCTGCTTCCAATTTTACCGGAAAACCACTCCAGAATCCCGTCTATGACAGAACGGTATTCGCGAACATGATCAAGTTCCCCGGTCTGCCAGTAATAGTCCTCCACCATGAGGATAAAGTAAATATTAAAAGTGGGAATAACCTGGGGCTCCAGGGAGGGGTATCTGGACTGCAGCAAGCCGTTTGGCAGCAGGGAACAGCGATAATCATGCATTGCCTTCCGGGCCAGCTTCGTATCGGCACTGACCATATAGGAAAACAAGATCTGGGAACGGGTATCCATCAGGTATTGAAGCTGCTCGTAATAGGGGCAATCCTCAAAGGTTTCGTGCATGCATCTTCTTAAGGTGCGGAGACTGATATCCCATACATTGTTGACCCAGGCTTCTGTAGACTGAACCGTGGTCTTTGCCTCCAGGGGATAACCTGTTTCAAGATAATAGGGGCGTTCAATCAGCAGGGGTTCCCTGCCTGTGTCGATCTCAATCTGCACAAAGCGGAAGGTGCGGAACCAGAAAGGCTCATACCTATCTTCCCTGCCCGAGGGCAGATATTCATCCTCGTGACCGATAATGACGCCATGCTCGGCGTCATCCCGAACCTTCTTTACATATCTGCCGTTTTCCGGCACAAAATAGGCCTCGGAATAACGGATGCGGACAGAACTGCCTGCACCGCCCCGCATCTTCATAACCAGATAGCCCGTAGTCAGTTCACCTGCATCCAATACCGCTGTATAGCTGTTGTTGGGCGCCAGGGTAACAGTGGTATCATCTATCAGGGTAGGGAAGTATATGCGCTCCCGCTGGAAGTTAAATACCGGCATATTCCTTTGAAAATACCGCCTGACTTCATAAAGCTGGGGTATGGGTCTCTCTGCCAGAGGCATGGGCGGTATGAGGCCATAGTCTTCATTTGCAGGTGTGCCTGCTGCCACCCAGAAGGGTCTGGCCGGATACCATTTTCCTTCAGGTTCCGGTGAAACCATCCATCCGTAAGGAAGGAGAGAGCCGTCCACCTTCTCCATGGTACCCATCCAGAAGGTATCCGGATAGGGAATCCATTGGGTAGCCCTGTCCAGGGTCACATACCAGTCTCCGTAGCCGGTGGTGACATCGGCCAGAACTCTGCCTTTATCAGTCTTGCAGACACCTTCCACCATCAAATAGGGACCTGCGCCGTTGGACATGACCGAAAGAGGCCCCTGATTGGCCTTCAGTCTGGATTCATAAGCCGGATAGGCAATAACCTTGACCGCGATGCAGTTGAAACCGGGCTTCAGATACTTTGAAACATCAACGGTTTCATAGTACTGCCTCCACTTGTCCCCTTTCAGGGGCCCTGAAAGGATGGGCTGGCCGTTGACCCAGAGACGATATCTGCTGCTGGCACTTATTTTAAATTCCAGCTTTCCCTGCTGGTGTACGGTAAAACCATATCGAAAATAGGCAGTTATGTTCTCGGTACGTCCGGCAGAAATTCCCGCTGCCTTCCAGGCTTCGTCCGGCACGCCAATCCAGTATGCGGTTTTTGATCTTGTTCTTGCAGCCATATCTTATTCACACCTTTTTATTTCTACATTTGTTTTTAGGGCCTGTTCCCGGCGGAAACGTTCCAGGGCCAGCTCTATAAGTCTGTCTATCAGCTTTCCGCAGGGCAGACCGCTTACTTCCCACAGCTTGGGATACATGCTGATTCTGGTAAATCCGGGAAGGGTATTGATTTCGTTTACGATAAGTTCTCCATTTTCCTTAAGGAAGAAATCCACTCTGGCCATTCCTTCGCAGCAAAGAGAACAATAGGTTTTAAGAGCAAGATCCTGTACTTCCCTGACCTTTTCCCCGGGCAGCCTGGCCGGTACTTCCAGCAGGGCTCCGTTCTCATCTATGTACTTTGCTTCATAGGAATAAAATTCAGCCTGCGGCAGGATCTCACCCGGCAGGGATGCTATGGGGTTCTCATTGCCCAGTACCGAGCATTCGAGCTCCCGCCCTTTTATATACTCCTCTATGATGATTTTGGTATCATACTGAAAGGCATCTTCAACTGCTTCCCTAAAGCCGGCAGCATCTGAGGCCTTGCTGATTCCCACAGACGATCCCATATTGGCGGGCTTAATAAAAACGGGAGAGCCCAGTCTGGCTGTTACTTCATCATAATCAATTGTTTCCCTGTCTCTGTATGTATAGGTCAGAAAATCCGCTATGGGGATTCCATCTGCTTTAAGCAGCCGCTTCATCACGTCTTTGTCCATGCCTACAGCCGAGCCCAGCACACCGGCTCCTACGAAGGGGATGTTGGCCAGTTTCAGAAGGCCCTGCACTGTTCCGTCTTCGCCGAAGGGACCGTGAAGGACGGGAAAAATCACATCAATCCTGCCGGGAGTTTCCTCCCAGCTGATATCGGTTATCTGTTCCGCCTCACTGCCGGGTATGACAGCCAGCTCTTTGGCACCTGAATGAAATTCAACCAGCTCGGGGCTGCCGTCATTCAGGAAATCCACATAGTCCTGATGCCAATGCCATTTTCCTGCCTTGTCGATACCTATTAAAACCACGTCGTATTTGTCTTTGTCCAATGCAGCCAATACGTTTCTGGCTGACTGCAGCGAGACCTCATGCTCAGCGGACTTTCCGCCGAATAAAATGCCTACTCTGATTTTTTTCAAACCTGACACCCTCTTTACCTGGTTAGCTTATTACTTCGGGAAAATGATAGACCTGGAAATAATTATAGCACCTTTGTATAATTATATCTATCAGCCTTTTAAATATCCCTTCTTAACCGAATCCTCTATGATTTCCTCCACGGCTTCCCATACCCGGGGCATGCTTTCCTTTATAACCGCCATGCGCTCATAGACTTTTTCCCTGTTGACGCCCGGCATTTTCCAGGTATAGCCTTCCGTATGATAATTCAAAAGCAGGGGCTGCAGCCTGTCGATACTGGCTGCATAGCGGGCTTCCGGAGTCTCTTTTTCCTCAAACTCCCGCCACAGCCTCCAAACTTCATCAGCCTGATCAGAAGGCAGGAGACTGAAGATGCGCTCTGCAGCCTGCATTTCCCTTTCTTCCTTATCTTCATTTCCTTTCTCATCATAGGCAAAAGTATCTCCGGCATCGATTTCCACAAGATCGTGAATGAGAAGCATTTTTATAACCCTAAGAAGATTAACGCCCTCCTCTTTAACGTATTCGGTCAGCAGCATGGCCATGGCCGCCAGATGCCAGGAATGTTCCGCATCATTTTCCTTTCTCCGATCACCAATCAGGGCGGATTGCCGGAAAACCTGCTTCAGCTTGTCGATTTCCACAATAAAGCGGATTTGCTGCCCTAATCTGTCCATTTACTGTATCAGCTCTTTTCTTCAGTCGGTCAAATCATTCAGTGCTTTAATTTAAGATTTTGCTATAATAATGTTATTATATCACTTTAGCAGCCAATCGGAAAGAATCTTCTTCACCCCTCCTTCAACCAGTCCGCTTTATATAAAAACCTTGAGAAGTTGGAAGACAGAAGAACTATCTTCTCTTCATCAAGGCTGTCTGATTCGCCCATGCATAATTTCACTACGCCGCCCATTACAGGCTCAAAAACAGGAATGCAGATGTTTGCCTGAGGGTATTCGGAATGTACCCTGCGGGAAAAGGCATCGAACATTATCCTGCTGCCTTTCCAGGCACCACCGGCAAGGAAAATGTCTCCATGCAGCCCCGCTTCGCGCAGTAATGCAATCATCTGATCCGCCATATCCATACCGGCTTTTTCAAGGATCCGGATAGATATGCTGTCGCCTTGATGGGCTGCTTTGGATACCAATGGAGCCACCGATGCTATCAATGACTGATAAGACTTTGACCGGTACACCTTAGGGATAATTTCCCACAAATGCTTCAATTGCCAGGCTTCCATCAGCAGATCATATAATAATGTTTTTGGGCCCCAGTTTTCATATGCTTTAATTATTGCTTCCAATGCATCCCGGCCAATGCTGGCTCCGCTTCCCTGGTCACCGAGTAAGCTGCCCCAGCCGCCTTTATGCCTTTGATAATTACCGCTAATATAACAGACACCGGAGCCGGTTCCCGCCAATGCCATATATCCTTTTGACTTCTGTATGCCTGCAAGGGCACTCATTTCGGCTTCTGATAAGTAGTAAACTTCATTTACTTCAGCCATGGAGCCAAGGATCTCATCAAATAACTTACCTGGACCGGCCATGGAAACATAAAGTTTTTCGATGGAGATTCCCTTATAGCCGGATAAACATTCCTCAATACTGTTTCGTATATTGCCTGTTACATTTTCCCACGAGTCGAAGTTGAGATTAACGCCCTGTCCTCTGCCGAAGCTCAGAAGCTCAAATTTATCATTGAATAAAATGACATTCAGCTTAGTACCGCCGCCATCAACGCTCATATAATAAGGCACCTGATGTCACCTCATATTAATCAATATCCCTTTTATCAATATCCCTTTTATCAATATCCCTTTTATCAATATCCTTCTTATCAATATCCTTTTTCCATAAACTGCTTTCTGACTTCTTCGTTGTATTTGAAACCCTCCGGCTTATTTATGCTCATATAGACAGAAGGGGTCATGCCTTTTTGCATCATCTGACTGACAAGTTCCGCATTCAGCGCCCACATGATATAGGCTGCGGCCATTCCGGATGCGGGACATATATTAACGTCCAGCCCCTCTACCTCCACCATGGCATCTCCTGCAGGTGCGCAGTTGTCAAGTACAAGATCGGCTAATTCAAACAGCCTCTTTCCACAGCTGTGTTCTGATTTCAAAGAGGATGAATACTCAAGGGAAGTAAGTGCGATAACTTTAACGCCCAGTTCCCTGGCAGCCAGTGCAATGTCTACAGGACGGACTGTTTTCCCCGAAACGGAACCTATAATCAGAACATCACCAGGGATTACATTGGAGGAGCCCAGGACATATCCGGCCAAACCTTCCAGGGATGTGTTTTTGCCCCTGTTATCCCTTTCCTTATATTTATTATCTACATTAAAATGATAATTCAGGGCTTTCATTAACATAAGACCGCCGGCTCTGCCTACCATTTCACTGTTTATTAAGTGGCCGGTGTCAAAAATATGCACTGTGCCGCCCTGTTCAATGGATTCCACAATTATAGCTGCAGCCTTCCTGATGTTTTCTGTCTGCGTGTTCCGGATTTTTTCCATGAGCTTATTGACTTTCTGAAAGTATTGGTTCATCAACATTGAAATTCATCCCCTTAAATTTAGAAAGTAAAGTTATATGTATTTTATATTCATCTTATACTTCTTCAGCATTTTTTCATTGTGGTCGTCGCCGGCATCTACATTGGAGCTGATAAAAACCGGAGGCGTGTGACCTTTTTCGACAAACAGGCCAACAACTTCGGCTACCAAGGCATTTAATATAGCGGCACCGGCGGCAGTGGATGTAGGAGCAACCTTCTGTGAAAGACCATCCACTTCTACAGCTGCATCCCCCAGGCAGCCGCAATTGTCAAGAACCAAATCGGACACTTCAAACAGCCGCTTGCCGGACTTATGCCTGGACACGACCCGGGAGGAGTATTCCAGATTGGTAAGGGAAATGACTTTGACACCAAGCTTACGGGCTTTGATGGCCATATCTATAGTTACATTGTTTCTGCCTGAAACAGAGTGGATAATTAATACATCGCCCTTCTGAAGCCCGAATTGTGTAACAATGGCCTCCCCGTAGCCTTCCAGACGTTCCATATCGGTGGTTAATGTAACAGGAAATACATCCAGTGCCAGGCCGGGAGCCAGTATGGGGTTGATAATGGCCAGCCCTCCGCTGCGGTAAAAAAGTTCTTGTGCCAATAAACCGGCATGGTTACAGCCAAAAGCGTATATATTCCTGCCATTCAATGAAGTTTCAACTATTATATTTGCTGCGGATTTGATATTTTCTAATTGTGTGCTTTGAATCTTGTTTAAAACTTTGTTTAACTCTGAGAAATATTTATTTGCATACATGTAAAAATATTCCCCCAATCACAAAATGATATCTGATATGTGGATACCAACCTAAGCAATATGTGTTTCGGGGAATAGACTGGATATGTTACTGCAAACATTATAAATTGGATGTTTTTGCCTTATCTGCAGTTTACTATTAAGCTGTATATAATTCAAGTATACATTAAAATCTTTTTATTGACGGTTTTGAAAATATATCCATTACACTTTTATTGATCTTTCGTTTTGGCCCTCCTTAGCCTTTGGTATTTATAAACTAAAACACAAAGCATCAGACAAAAAACCGGCTGTCTGATGCTAAGGTCAGTTTTTCTTCATTTTGTTCTAGCTGGTAAATCAGAGAAGATCTTTCATGATTCTGATATTCTCTGCTACTATGGTTTTGTCTGTATCCCTCTTCATGGGGGTAAGAGAATTCAAGAGGAACATTTCCACCTCATATCCGCCCCTGCAAATCTCACTTTCTGCAGGCAGGTAGCCGCAGCATCCGTTTGTAAGGCCCAGGGCAAGAGTGTACTGAAAGGGACTGTAATCCCGCAGCCTTAATGAGATTTCGGAAAACATTTCAAAGGGAAAGGGTACAAATACGACAGGACCGACCTTTACTATTGTCTGCTCCAGAACAATTTCCCTGTCATCGGGAAGCCCGGTTTCATATGCCTTCACAACAGCACTGTAATAATCGCGTCTTCTGCCGTCCAGGTTTATGCTGCTGTCCTTATATTCCTGCAGCCTGGATTCTGCCTCTTCAAGGGGCATAATGTCATCGCAGGGCAGGGTCACCCTTCCATGAGTGACAGCTAAATCAGGAACACTGTAATTCTTAATGCTTCTGTATGCTTCCACCGCTTCATGGGCTGCCAGCCCGCCGTGTTCCATGGCAATTTTAATATCGCCCACTGTTTTTCCGTTTGTGAGCCTGGGGCCTGAATCACCAGTAGCTCCGTTAAAAAAGGCAGTAATGCCGCCGCTTATATTTTGAAGCCTGTCCTCCATGACTCCCGCCCAGTCTCGGGATATTTCCGTGTTGTTGCCCGCTGACGTGCAGTGGGCGCTGTAATGGATCATATTGGCTATTGCAGCACCTGATGGTTCCCTAAAGCTTACAACAGTGAGGTTATTGTCGTGAATGCCGTAAGGATTCTGACCTAATATCACCGTATTATCGGGCATAAGCTGCCGCCGGTTGATCCCGATTCTTCCTTTGATGCATCCAACGCCCATTTCCGCCGGCTTCATACTGTCAACGGCTGCTTTTGCTGCCATAAGAACCCCAGGCTTCAATATTTCATCCACATATTCCTGATCAACGTCGCCCCAGCCGATCATGTCGACAGTGCATGGACCGGAGTGGGTATGGGTAACGGACAGAATTATGTTTTCGTAAGGTACACCGGTCTCAAGTGCAGCTTCATGCCTTATTTCGTCCGACAGTTCATTTGAAACTGCGCCCAGTGATGCTGATATAAATATAACCGCGGTTTCGCCCTGTTTGATTGCGATAGCGGTAAGTGTCAGATCATCATTAACCGAAGTGCTTATGGTAAGCGGGTTGTAGCCGAAAAGCCTTGCTCCTGCTTTAGGAGTGATTACTTCTTTTGCAGCTCCTACCATGAAATCATTCATAGCCGGATCCCCTTTCTTATCAGCAATCCATTGCCTCACTTTAATTATGCAAGTTTATGTATGCCGAAATCTTTAAAGGTAATTATATTATAGCTGTTTATTGATGTCAATATAGAAGTGTTTATATCATAATATATGGTATATAATATATAATTTAAGATATATGCTTTATATTAGTATAATTTTTGTTACGTGTTATTAGTACGTAAAAATAAGAATGGGATCCCGGCAACAGTTTTTCATCACTGCTGTCTGGTGCCGGGATAATAATCTCCCTTATTTAGCCTGCTTTAATAATTATTATTTTCAATCGGTGTGTAATCAAACCAGTCAAAATCAGCGGGTGCAGAGCTCTTCCTTCCGTTACCTGTAGCATACATCCCAATATAGTTTCCTGTCCATATTTCTGCCAATTCTCCACTAAGGAGCTTTGTTACGCCTGAGCCGGCCTCTTTGAAATTCCCATCATTACAGGAGAACAGGAAACGATATTCATGGGGCGAGCCCTCAATTCTCAGAATAATCGGACCTTGCGAAGCAATATCCTCATAGACCTCAGCGGATATATCCTCAACCCTTTTTCGGAAAACAATCTTTTTGATACCTTCCTGTTTGATAACAGCTATCTCGTAATGGCAGGTATCCTTGCACATAATACACAGACCGGCCTCTTCCCCGTCATTCAAAGGCTCAAAGTCCAGCAGTGCTTGAGCTGAAAAATTAAAATGTTGCTGTCTCCGTCCTATAAATGATTGTGAATCAAGATTGGTAAGGGTGGATGACAAGCCTTTTAACCGCAGAAACCCCTTCCTTTCGGTAAGGGACCAGCTTTCCTCACATGGATTTCTGAGAAAGTTCCAACAAAGGTCTAACTTTTCACTGTCAAAGTCATCCCTTTCCGGGGGCGATGGCCAGGGGCAGGGTGGCAGACCTTCAGTCTCAATTTCTATGGCAACTGTGCCGTCGCCGTTTACAACCGGCCAACCATCATCGGTCCAGGTTACAGGAACCAAAAATGTTTCCCGCCCCAGTATACTGGCATCTTCATAAATATGGTGCCGGGTTCCCAGGCAAACCAGCCACCAGCTTCCGTCATGGGCTTCAAACAATTCACCATGCCCGGTATGCCTGATGTGAGAGCTGCTGATATGTCGGTGAGTCAGTATGGGATTATGCGGGCAGGGCTCAAACGGACCCCACGGGCTGCTGCTCCTGGCTATCGTCTCCATGTGACCGTATCTGGTGCCGCCTTCCGCTGCCATAAGGTAGTAATACCCATTTATTTTATACAGATGCGGCCCCTCCTGATCAGGAGAACAAAACCCTTTGGCTATGCAGGCAAAAGGTGTAAGAAGTTTGCCGGTACTTATATCGATCTCTGCCTGCCCCGTTCCGTGAAAATCCCAATCCCGCCGGGTGTAATACACTTTTCCATCATCATCAAAAAACAAGGATGGATCAAAGGCACCTTTATCGACATAAACAGGATCGGACCATTCTCCTGCCGGATCCCGGGCTGTTACATAAAAATTATATCCGGTGTGCATATTGGTTGTTATCATATAAAATGTTCCATCATGATATCTGATTGTAGGTGCCCATATTCCACTTGAACATTTTGCTCCATTAAGTGGCAGCTGCGAGGCCCGGGTAAGGCAATGACCAATCTGTCTCCAGTGCACGAGATCTTTGCTGTGGAAGATCGGAACCCCGGGAAAGTACTCAAAGCTGCTGGTAACCAGGAAATAATCACTGCCCCGGCGGCATACACTGGGATCAGGATGAAAACCCGGAATAACAGGATTCTTATATTTCATAGCAACCTCCATTTAAATTTGTTGATTACAGTTTATTGATTAGCCTGGCATAGGTTTGTATTGCACTTCACAATATGTTTCTTTGCTGTTTCAGGGGATACCGACACCTGGTTTTCATCATCCAATAATTTCCTTTGGAACCCCTATGACCATTTGTATCCCTCCCGTTCTGAGTTAATGTAATCCAGAAATGCGTTTGCATACAGTAAGCATGGCATTGATAGTGGATTAAGAACTGTTATATTTATATTATATGTTATAGGTTTATGTATATCAATAAATATAGCGGCTCTTTCAATTCTTTGTTTAATAAAGTTTTAATAAATGATAACCGTAAATCTGATAGTTATTGAGACCTTATTTCTGCCCTGTCTTTTAATTATGAATCATTTATGATAAAATGTTTTAGAGCTTTATTTGATAAAAGGTCAACTGCTGCCCCTACTTTTATTAAGATAATTTTTTCTCGCTGCAAAATCTAAAGCTGACGGGCAAGAATAAGCACAGGGTGATGAAAGATGGAATTATACAAATACAGAAACGAGTCTGAAAACAAGAAGAATGTGCTGAACACCATATTTGATTATAACAAAAAAGATAAGCTGATATCCAGAAACATACTGTCGGAGGTAACAGGACTGAGCCTGCCTACTATTATTAAATTCATATCTGAGTTCATGTCTGACGGTGTAGTTGAGGAGTTTGCTGAACTTGAATCCACCGGCGGCAGAAAACCAATTTCGCTGCGCATCAGCCCTGATTATGCCTATGTTATCAGTGTGGATATTGGAACCTTTTCTTCAAAAGCAGGCGTTCTGAGGATCAACGGCGAAATTGTCGAGAAACAGATCTTTCCTGTGAAGAGTCACGACATTCCCACCGTCGGACTCAGCCTTGATGAACTGTATGAACTGATTGAAGAGATCATCAGCAAGTACGGCAAGGAAAAGCTCCTGGGCATCGGCATCGGCATCAGCGGCATGGTGGACTGCAGACAGGGCAGGATTATCTTTTGTCCCAATATCAGCGGCTGGGACAATATACCCATAGTCTCCCTTTTAAATGAGCGATTCGGTGTACCGGTATTTCTTGATACCAGCCCCAGGTGCATGGCCCTGGCTGAACAGTGGTTCGGCGTCGGCCAGGATGTAGAAAACCAGATTTTTGCATCCTTCGGTTACGGCAGCATCGGCTCAGGCATTATCATTGACTCAAGGCTTTTCAGAGGCGGCAGCGATTTTGCAGGTGAATTGGGCCATGTACAGGTTGTAAGCAACGGGTTCCAATGTACCTGCGGCAACAGAGGCTGTATTGAAGGTTATGTCACCCTGCCCATGATTATTGATAAAATCAAGGAATCAGTTTCTGAAAACACCGGATATTCCCCCATCAAATTCTTAGTGGATGATGTAAAGGATATTGACAGGGATATTGTTATAAAGGCACTGGAGCAGGGAGACAAGATTGTAAACGGAATTATTGTGAGGGCAGGGCAATATATGGGAGAAGCCCTGGCCAACATGGCCAACCTTTTTAACCCGGATCTCATTGTGCTGGGCGGCGGGGTAATCGAGAGCTTCCCTCTCCTGGTCAGCGAGGTGGAAAGAACCATAAAAAAGAAAAGCCTGGTAACCATACAGCAGAATCTGACCCTGAAGAAATCAAGCCTGGGTTGGGATGCCCCCATCATCGGAGCAGCAATTCTGGTTATTCAGGAATTCTTCTCATAATATTGGCTGAAATGCAAGCCCCCTGTTTTCTATGACAGGGGGCTTTTTATTTATTTCTATCTAATTTTATTCTTATCTTGATTTATTTCTATCTTGCCTTATATTCCAATCTCACCATCTTATTTTGCCATTTTGGCTGCCAGGCGGGCTACGCGGCGGCCCTGATAGCGGGCACCATCCAATTCGTTCTCACTGGGATATCGGCTTCCGTCACTGGCGGCGATGGTGGAGGCACCGTAAGGTGAGCCCCCTGTAATTTCGTCTATTCGGCTCTGGCCTTCAAATGTATAGGGAAGGCCTGCAATCAGCATGCCGTGGTGCAGCAGTACGGCATGGAAACTAAGTATTGTGGCCTCCTGCCCTCCATGCTGGGTGCCTGTGCTGGTAAATACACTGCCTATTTTGTCGACAAGACCGCCCGTACTCCAAATGCCGCCGGTTCCATCCAGGAAGGCCTTCATCTGCGATGCCATAACCCCGTATCTGGTAGGCGCACCGAATATAATGGCATCATATTCAAGAAGGTCATCCACACTGGCCACTGGGATATGGGCAAATTCCTTCTGTGCCTCGGCAACTCCAATCTTCTCTCTCAGTTCCTGGGGCAGGGTCTCAGGCACCTGCTTTATATCCACTTCCACACCTTCCACCTGACGGGCGCCTTCTGCTACAGCCTCCGCCATTCTATAAATATGCCCGTAAGCTGAATAAAACAAAACTAATACTTTCGCTTTCATTATATATCCTCCTGCAAATTGTAATATCATAATTCTCCGGTTAGTCAATTAATAAACTCGGTTGTTCAATTAATAAACAAAGAAATCGGATTTGAAACAGGGAAGCTGTTCTCTATCCGATTTCCTAATTGCTATATGATACTGTAAAAGAATAATGATCATCTCTTATGAGAGATCATGCTGCTTCTCGAACTCAAACTGATACTGATGCAGGTTGTAGGTTTCTTTCAAAGCAACTATATCACGCTGAAGGGCTTCATTGAGGGGAACTCCCTTGTCCTTCCGGTACTGCCAGGCCAGATATTCTTTCTCTCCGGCCGTGTATATGTGTTCCGCACCGGGCATCCGTTTGGAAGCACGCAATTCCCTCAAAATGTCCCCCGTGGTCTTCTTGAAAGCATCCAGCTCGGTAAAGGCTTCAATGTTGATTGCTATGAAGAAGTGACCCAGCCTGTAGGGGACCTTCTTGCCGTTGTCAAGGCCTGTCAGGGCTTTCAGGAAAGCACCGCCCTGCAGGGCTGCCGACAGTATCTCTACAACCGTAGCATAGCCGTATCCCTTATAGCCTCCAAGCTCTTCCCCTATGCCTCCCAGGGGAGTCAAGGCAGCTCCCCCCGTAACCAGATCCTTCAGAACCTGGCTGGTATCGGTTCTGGAACTGCCATCTGCGCCGATTACCCAGCCTTCAGGCAGTTCCCTGCCTTCTCTCTCGTACACTTCGATCTTGCCCCTCTGGGATACGGAAGTGGCACAATCCAGCACAAAAGGGAATTCCTCGTCGGTGGGCATGCCGAAGGTCAGGGGGTTGGTGCCCAGCATATTTTCCACACCAAAGGTAGGTGCTATGGACGGCCTTGCATTGGTTCCGGTTATGCCTATCATACCCTTCTCAACTGCCATCAGTGCATAATAGCCGGCTATTCCGTAATGATTGGAATTTCTTACTGCCACCATGCCCATGCCATAGGCCTCTGCTTTTTCAATGGCCATTTCCATAGCCTTTTTGGAAATCACCTGTCCCATTCCGTTCTGCCCGTCCAGCACGGCGGTGGTTGGCCCTTCTTTGACCACCCTGACATTGGTGACAGGGCTTATTATTCCTTGCTGAATCCGATCAATGTAGATGGGCTTAAGTCTCCCTATGCCATGGGAATCAATGCCTCTTTTGTCCGAGGCAATCAGTACATCAGCACATATTTCTGCATCTGCTTCGGGTACGCCTGCTGCTGTAAAGACATCCACCATAAAGCGTTCCATGGTATCAAAATCAACCCAGTATTTTGCTTCTGACATAATTCATCACCTTCTGCATTTTTCTTTAATTTTAATGCTCTTATTTCATAACTCATTCTACTGTGTCAGGAAAAAGCGGCAGCCATTCCAATACCCGCTGTATCATCATGTCCCAGTAGCCCCATTCATGGGTTCCCGGGCCTTCCTCATAGTGGTAATCATACCCTAACTTGCTGACAAAATCCCTGAATCGGACATTATCCTCATAGAGGAAATCCTCAGTGCCCACACATTGGAAGAGCTTGGGTTTACTACCCCCTGAACCGGCAGCTTCTTTCGCCAGATGAAAGAGATCATGCCTGCTGCCCTCCAGCTTGCTCAAATCGCCGAATATGTTCCTCAGCTCATCATTGTCCCTCAGTTTTGCCAGACTGCAGATATCCAGGGCTCCTGAGAGGCTGGCACCGGCAGCAAATCGATCGGGACAGGAAAGGACCAGTTTGAATGCACCGTATCCGCCCATGGACAGACCGGCTGCAAAGTTGTCCTCCCGCCTGTCCGACAGAGGGAAGAAGGATCGCGCTATGGAAGGAAGCTCTTCGCTGATGAAGGTCCAGTAGCGATATCCTATGTCCATGTCGGTGTAGAAACTGCGGTGAACTGCCGGCATGACCACAGCCAGACCAAGCGAGGCCACATATCGTTCGATTGAGGTCCTTCTCATCCAGATGGTGTGATCATCAGATAAACCATGCAGCAGATACAGGGTAGGATGTTTTCCGGCTGCTACCCTGCCTTCCATGCCGATCTGCCCCCTTGTCTGCTGAGGCAGGATTACGTTCATGGAGCAGGAGAGGCCCAGAACCTCCGAAAAGAAATCGCATTGAATAAATGCCATAGGAACCATCCTTTCTGTCAGCACTTACTGCTGACTGTTATTTATATATTGAATGAAATCGTTGGACTGATCCAGGAAGACCGTGGTATCTTTAAGATTTTTATAGGTTTCCATGCGCTGGATAAAGCGATAAAACTCCACATCCATCTTCAGGGCTTCCTCATAGATACGCGCTGCCTCGGCATCAGCCTCAGCCCGGATTATGGCTGCCTCCTCAACGGCAGTTGCTATGGTCTCTTCCTTGATTCGATCAGTTTCGGCCTTTCTCTGCAGCAGCATGGAGTCTCCTTCCGCCCTCAGTTTCTCCGATTCCTTCTGGATTTCCTGAATCATTTTCTCTTCGATGGAGGCAATATTGGCCTGGGGGAAGTTTTTGCGATAAATCCCGATATCCACTATATAAAGACCATACTGCGAAACTAAATCCTCATTTAACTGATCCTTCTTGGCATCCAATGCTTCCGAAACCTTATTTTTGTCGAAAAATTCATGGAAGGCAAGGGTATTGGCGGTTTGAATCACGGCAGGATATACGCGGTCATCCATTACGGAGCCCGAATCGTCCATACGGCCTATAGTCATCTGGAACAATGCGGGGTTTACCACACGGTACTGGGCAAATATGCTGAGGTCGATCCGTCTGCTGTCATAAGTGTTAATGGTGGCGGATTCAGAACGGTAGGTATGGTATTTGGCACTG
>DUOA01000167.1 GCA_012839095.1 Clostridiales bacterium | reverse complement strand
TTTCTTTTCCGATAGCGTGCAGGCAGGTCAGCAAGTTTGGAACACGGTGAACCTACTTCTACGGCTTGACCGGGATTGGAAGGTGTAGCTTATGAGCTTTGGAAAGATGAACACCTTTATAGACATCATTGAGAAAGTAACCATAAATGACTCGGAGGGTTTCAGCACTGAGATTGACAATATTGTTGCTACCATCAGAGCGTATCGGGAAGGTCGGCACGGCACCGAAATGTGGGCGAACAGAGCCACATTTTCGGAAGCCACCGACCTTTTCCGTTTTCGCTGTATTCCCGGTGTCACCATTACGACCGCAATGCTTATTGTTTGTGACGACGGACGATTTGAGATTACCTCAGTGGAGGATGTCAAAGGCCGTGGAATGTACACTGAAGTACTCGCCAAGGAGGTGAAACCCAGTGGCTAAAGTAACTATGAAAATGCCGGAGGATTTCCTTCTGAAGGTTTCACGGTTGAACGATAAAACGGATGAAATTATCCCTCGTGTACTTAAGGCCGGCGGTGAGATTGTGCTTGACAAGGTAAAATCTAATCTGGGTTCAACTGTTGGTCGTGACACAAAGTATCCTTCGCGTTCAACAGGTCAGCTTGCAGCGGCATTAGGTCTTTCACCCGCCCTGCAAGATAGGTATGGTAACCACAACGTTAAGATTGGTTTTTCTGAGCCGCGTCGTGACGGTAACAGTAATGCAAAGATAGCCAATATCATCGAATATGGGAAATCAGGTCAACCGGCAAAGCCATTCTTAAAACCGGCGAGAACCACCGGTAGAAAACCTTGTATCGAAGCAATGAAAGCAAAGCTTGACGAGGAGGTAAACAAGATATGAGTATACTTTCGGATTTGAATGAAGTGTTGGAACCGCTTCATATTCCTATCGAAACCGGTGTGTTCAGCGGTGTACCTCCTGACGAATATCTGGTCTTTATCCCTCTGACGGACATATTTGAAGTCCATGCCGATAACCGCCCCGGCTTTGATGTGCAGGAAGTGCGGATATCTCTGTTTTCAAAGGGCAATTACCAGCAGCGGAAAAGGCAGATTATAACGGCTTTACTGAATGCAGATATTACTGTGACTGAACGACGGTACATCGGACACGAGGACGATACCGGATATCATCATTACGCCATTGATTGTGGCAAGTGTTACAGCGTAACACCAAACTATGGATTGGAGGAATAACACATGGCAACTATCGGTCTTGACAGACTGTACTATTCAAAGATAACCGAAGACACAAACGGTGAAGAAACCTATGCTACACCTTCGGTGCTTGCTAAGGCCATCACTGCCGAGCTTTCGGTGGAACTGGTTGAAGCAATTTTGTATGCAGACGACGGTGCCGCAGAAGTTGTAAAAGACTTTAATAGCGGCACTCTTACCCTCGGTGTTGATGACATTGGCCCAACTGTCGCAGCAGATCTGACCGGCGCATCCACTGATGACAATGGCGTGCTAATCTCCGCCAGCGAGAATGTGGGTACACCTGTAGCAGTAGGTTTTCGTGCGCAAAAGGCCAACGGCACATACCGATACTTCTGGCTCTATCGCGTGAAGTTCGGTCTGCCTGCAACAAACCTGCAGACAAAGGCAGATTCCATAACCTTCTCTACTCCGACCATCGAAGGAACGGTCATGCGCAGGAACAAACTCGATGGTATGGGTAAGCACCCATGGAAAGCGGAGGTCACTGAAGGTGACGCAGGTGTTTCATCGTCTACAATCACCGGTTGGTTTACTGAAGTTTACGAGCCGGTCTACACGCCGGAGCCTTAGGAGGATT
>DUOA01000059.1 GCA_012839095.1 Clostridiales bacterium | reverse complement strand
GGACTGCATATTTCCCTTGTTGTCACTACCTTGTTTTTGCCCAGCTGTTTAGCAAAATACAGGGCCTTGTCTGCGAGGAAATAGCATTCATCAAGGCTCTGACTGTTATTCTCATCCAGCAGACATATGCCAAAGCTGGAAGTCAGCTGAAAGGTATCAGATTCTACAGTGAATGTGTGGTTCGTAATTGTCTTTCTCAGTCTTTCGGCCAGTTCGTATGCTTCTTCAAGGGAAGTTTTTGGCAGTAAGATTATAAATTCTTCCCCGCCAAACCTGGATACAGTATCAGATTCTCTTACATTGTTTTTCAGCAGATCGGCCAATTGCCTGAGAACATTGTCGCCCACCGGATGGCCATATGAATCATTAACATCTTTAAAATTATCCACGTCTAAAATTGCCATTGCTGATTCATGGCCATGCCGCTTCATCAGTGAAAATTCTTTCTGGAACAGTTTACTGAATAATCGCCTGTTGGGTAATTCAGTAAGCGAATCATGATATGCCATTTGCTCCAATTGTTTTTGCTGCATATCAATATGCCTTTTTTGTATAATATTAGTGTAATTATAATGCCAAATAATAATGTTGAGAAGGAAGCCCAGCCCTATGGCAGTAGCTCCATTGACTCTGTTGGAAAGCAGAATCTGCTGGTCGCTTATATACAGCACTATCAAATTATAGTAGGCTATATAAGCTGCTGCATATATAAAAAAGGAAATCAGAGGTCTTATCAGGAAAACAAGCCCTATGACCGTGCAGGCTATTAAAAAGGGTGTAATGTTAGTTGTTATCAGCTGATCAAAGGTAACTATGGCTATACCGGATGCAATGATTATGAATATAGAAAGGTACTGTATTACATGCATGGCAGCATTTGAGCTTTCCCTGTCCTTCAGTTTATAGGTGATTATAGCAAATACTATCATAAATATGAGCAGTGCAAGATGGGAGCCTATAATCCCCCTGCTCCATAATTTATGGACGCCGGTACTGTAATAGTGGTTATTTATAAATACATAAATATCAATAATACGGAGTGGTATGGAAATAATTGTAAGGTAGTAAAGCCTTCGTGTATTGGTGACCGCACACTCATCCAGGACAGTGCTGTGATCACGATATCTTTTAGTGATTCTTTCCTTTATCGTTTGAAATGATTGGTTTATTTCTGTGGGCTTAATTAGATTCACTTACAATCCACTCCTATACTCTTAGCGATGATTGCTGCTTATCCAAATTGTACCAAAATATCTGACATTTGCAATGATTTTTTTCTAAATATTGGTTATGCAGCTGAGGATTCCTGTTATTAGGACTAAGTAATTGATATAATAGGAATAGAGTTAATGGATGTTCAAAGGGGAGAAGGCAATGCGCGCTGTAGATATTATCTTAAAAAAACGACATGGTGAAGCTCTGTCCGGGAATGAGATCAATTTTTTCATAGAAGGCTATGTAAACGGAAGCATTCCCGACTATCAGGCATCCGCTCTTCTCATGGCCATATGCTGTAATGGCATGGACAGCCGGGAAACGTCTGATTTGACATCAGCCATGGTGAAATCAGGCGACATAGTTGACCTGTCCCCTATAAAAGCAGTCAAGGTGGACAAGCACAGCACCGGCGGAGTAGGGGATACCACAACCTTAATAGTTGCCCCCATAGTTGCAGCCTGCGGTGTACCGGTGGCCAAAATGTCCGGCAGAGGCCTGGGTCATACAGGCGGGACATTGGATAAACTGGAATCCATTCCGGGATTTCGAACTGATTTGTCCATGGAGGAGTTTATACAGGCTGTTCAAGCTGCAGGTCTTGCTGTAATCGGTCAGACCGGTAATTTGGTTCCTGCCGACAAACTGCTCTATACCCTGCGGGATGTTACCGGAACCGTTGACAGTATACCTTTGATTGCCAGCAGCATTATGAGTAAAAAGGTAGCAGCCGGCAGCGATGCCATAGTGCTGGATGTGAAAACCGGAAATGGAGCCTTTATGCAAACCACGGAAGATTCCTTTGCACTGGCAGAGGAAATGGTGGAGATAGGAATACGGGCAGGAAAGAGGGTCATGGCTGTAGTAACCGATATGGATCAGCCCCTGGGAATGGCTGTCGGCAACTCATTGGAGGTGAAGGAAGCCATAGCAGTGTTAAAAAACGAGTTATCCGGTCCGCTTAAGGAAGTTTCCCTCTATCTGGCAGCAAATATGCTCTTAACGGCAGATGCCTGCAGCAGCTTTGAGGAAGGAATGAAAGAGGCCAAGGATGCATTGGAATCAGGGAAGGCCTTGAATAAGCTGGGAGAAATGATTAACCGCCAGGGAGGAAATAAAGCTGTTCTCGAAAATCCTGACCTTTTGCCTGCTGCAGAGCATGTAATATCCGTAAGATCTGATACTGAAGGATATATTTCATCCATAGACACTCAAAAAGTTGGTATCAGCTCGTTAATAACAGGTGCAGGCAGATCCAAAAAGGAAGACAAAATTGACCCTGCAGTCGGTTTGGTCATGAAAAAGCGGGTGGGGGACATAACTAAAAAAGGAGATATTCTGGCTGAAATCCATGTTAATAATTTGAAAGCATATGAAGAAGCCGCCGCAGTTTTTCACAGTGCTATTCATATAAGTGAACATAAACCGGAGCCCAAGCCTCTGATTCTGGGTACTGTAACCAGAGACGGGGTCAAAAGGTTTTAAGTTTGCAAAGTGCACTGGTAGTTTATATAATATAAAAAAGATAATTAAGGAGGATGGAAATGGCTTTTACACTGGAACTGGGAAGCAAGGCACCTGACTTCTCCCTTCCTGCCACAGATGGGAATACATACTCTATTAAGGATTTTGACGATGCAAAAGTACTGGTAATCTTTTTTACCTGTAACCATTGCCCCTATGTTACAGGCTCCGATGAGATCACCAGACAGACGGCAGAGAAATTTAAGAACAGGGGAGTGCGATTTGCAGGGATTAACTCAAACAGCGAAAGAACATATGCGGAAGACTCCTTTGAGAACATGGTAAAACGTATGGAAGAGCACAAGTTTCCCTGGGTTTATCTGCGTGACGAATCTCAGGATACAGCCAGAGCTTACGGTGCTCTCCGAACGCCTCATTTTTATGTTTTCAATGAGCAGCGCGAACTGGCTTACACCGGCAGGGGAGTAGACAACCCCAGGGATACCTCCAAAATGACGGTAAATGATTTGGAGAATGCTCTGAATGACCTGCTGGCAGGCAGACCTGTGTCCACGCCTATAACGAATCCAATTGGATGCAATGTCAAATGGGATGGTAAGGATGCTCACTGGATGCCCGAAGAAGCATGTGATTTAGTGTAACGGGGACAGTACTCAACAACTCCGTCCTTATTTTTGCCGAAGCAAGATGGTTATCAGGATAATGGTGAGGATGATATTGAATGAGCGAGGATATGTACGATAAGCTGCTTCGTATAGCGACAACCGGTATAGGGGAATGGATTTACAGCACAATTCACTACAACCGATATGAAGCCACACCATATGAAGCGTTGAATCTGCTATTTGAAGAATATACACTGAGTAGGAATGACAAGCTAGTGGATTTTGGATGCGGCAGAGGACGGGTGGCATTCTATATACACAATCGTTTTAATATACCGGTGACAGGTGTGGAGGTAATAGAGAAAACATATGAGCAGGCATTGGAGAACAAAGCTGCTTATTTGAAAGATAACCAGCATATCAGCGCTCCCGTCAACTTCCATCTGGGACCTGCAGAGGACTATGAAATAAAGCCTGATGAAAACCGGTTCTACTTTTTTAATCCTTTTTCCGTCTATATTTTCAAGCTGGTTGTCAGGAATATTCTCGATTCAGTCAAAGTCAGGCAGCGCACCGTGGATCTTATCCTCTATTATCCCAGGCCTGAATATGAACTCTTTCTTAAAAAGAGTACATCCTTCAAGCCGATAAAGGAAATAATAATACCTGATACGGATGACAGTTTTGATAAATTTTTGGTCTACCGCTATTCTTAAATAAGCATATATCTATCTGCAATAGAAAAAGCCGGGAAATTACTCCCGGCTTTTCTGTCAGTATCCTTATTCTTCAGGAAGAGGTTCTTCAGGCATTCCTATCTGTTTGGGCCCGAGAGTAAGGGTAAGTTCACTGCCCGATGCAACTTTTGTTCCGGTTATCAGGGACTGTTCATACACCTTTTCTTCAAAGCCCTCTTTGTACTCGACTCCTTCAACAAAGGTAATCGTAAAGGTTTTATGGTAGTTTTCAGCCAGGATCTCCTCCCTGGTCATCCCGGTTAAATCAGGCACGGTTACCTGTACATTGGCAGGGACGTACTTCAGGGTGATGGTGGTTCCTTCGGAAATTTCCTTGCCTGCTCCCATGCTCTGGTACCATATCTCACCGGGCAGCCTTCCTGACTTGCTTTCTTCCACAAATATTGGCACAATGTTGAGTGCCTCACACATGGCAAGGGCTTTTTCCCTGGTTATGGCTTTATCGTAGCCTGAGCCGGCCGGTGCAACAAAATCAGGAACATACACAATCTTACCGCTGGATACGGTAATATTAATGGCAGCACTGATACCGATCAGTGTATTTGCCTTGCTCTGGGTTAGTATGGTCCCAGGAGGCGAATTGCTGCTGGTGCTTTTTGTCTTGATAGTGATGGAAGCACCATTGTCATTCAGGTTCTTAGCCCAGCTTTCAATGGCATCCCTGGTCTGGCCCACAAAGGAGGGAAGGCTGATTTTGTTGTCGATGGAATAATACAGTTCAACTATCTGGCCGGATTCATATACGGTATCAGGCTTGATGCTCTGGGAAATAAACTCGCCGGCAGGACGGCTGGAGTATCGTTCATTCATTGTTACGGCAATTCCCAGTTGTCCGGCCACAGAGCCCGCCAATTCCCTGGAATATTTGGAGAAATCAGGAACGGTAATCATTTTCCCCTTGGATACAACCAGGGCAATCTCCGTACCTACCGGTACCTTTTCCTCTGCTTTAACACTCTGGGAAATGATGGTTCCCTGTGGGACAAAATCATCGTATTCCTCTTCCACAATCAGTACCAGACCGTTTTCCTCAGCATAAGCATAACCGTCGGCAATGGACATGATCTTGAAATTGGGAACCTCTACAGTAGCTGCTTCTGTATCCTCCGGACCTTTTGAAATAATAATGTATATGGGGCTGTCACGTCTTACCTCATTAACAACTCTGTCGTCATTGATTTCAAATCGGATAACCTTGCCTGTCTCAACAGTATTGCTGTACTCGGTGGTTATCCGGACCTTAGTCATAAAGTTCTCGGCAGCCCAGGAATCAATTTCATTTTTGGTCATGGACATAAAATCCGGAATTGGCAAAGTAACAGACAGGTCATGACCCAGGGATATCTTCAGCTTTACGAACTCGCCTTTTTTTATCCGGCTGCCTTCGGGTACACTTTGAGATATAACTCTGCCGGCTTCATGATCATCGTTATATTCCTGCTCGACTTGCAGAATAATGCCGTTGTTTCTTGCCCAAAGCTGGGCATCATTCTCCGTCCAGTCGACCAGGTTTATCATTTCCAATCCCCGGTTCAACAAGAGAATAATTCCGGTTATTATAAGGGCCAGCACCACAATACCGGCAATTACAGCCGGAACTTTCCGGGATTTTTTTGAAACCGGGGCAGGGGGCTCAGAGCCTCCTGCCCGGGGTTTTTTGAAACCGCTCTTTTCTTCGACAGTCAGACTTTTCTGCTCTCCGCTTTCAGCCTGAACATCTTCCTTTGTACCGGGTTTATACTCATCGGATTTTTTCTTATAAGAATCAAGAAACGGATTGTTTGTGTCCATTGATTTTTCCCCTTTAATTTACAATATCTCTTTTCCTGAATACATACA
Source organism: Clostridiales bacterium (assembly GCA_012839095.1). Lineage (GTDB taxonomy): Bacteria > Bacillota > Clostridia > Caldicoprobacterales > DTU083 > DUOA01. Next base: position 3,551 of record DUOA01000059.1, on the reverse strand, counting down.
CTGCTGTCCCGATAAACAGAACTGACAGGCCCAGCAAGAGTATTATACCATAGGTCAGATTTAATGGGACACCTCTTCTGATAAACTCCTGCATTACTGAATACTGGATGAAAAATGATGAAAGCTGCATATAGGGCAGAGGAGTGTAGGCTATCCAGTTTGCAGAGCCGGTATAGGCAAGAATAGGCATAAATATGGTGTTTGCTATAAACCCGGCTATGGGAACGGCAATGGAAACAGCTACATTCCGGATAAGCACAGAAAGCATGAAAGCAAAAGCATAGCTGAAAATTACAGGAACAATGCAGGCCAGCATTTTCGGCAGATAGTATGCAAGGAATCCGATTTCACCGGCCAGGGTGTAGTTGGGATAGGCAAAATCGGAGAAACCAAAACAGATACCATTTGTAAGGGCATTCAAGAGACTGCCTGATATATAAATCACTACGCTTATTATCAAAGCAGACAGAAACTTGGCTGCCAGGATCTTTGTTCTGGTTTTCGGCCGTATCATCAGAAGACGAATGGTTCCCTGCTGGAATTCGCTTGCCATGAGCCAGCCGCCAAGCAGAACCGCAAACAGTGCAATGAATACGGAATAACTCAGAAATCTGACAGTTCTGTTTCTGGGCCCGTCGGACACGAATTTCATATCCGGTTTATCGGAATCAATGGACTTTTCCGCAATTATAATATTGTTATTCATTTCATCTATCTGGGCTTGCATGGCATCCACATATTTCTGATATGTTCCATATTGCTGAGCAAGCCAAGGCTGCTGGTTGAATTCCTCTTCGCTTACGATTTCCGTATAACTCAGTTGATTACGTAAGTTTTCTATTTCGGAAAGGGCAGAATTCTGCCAGGTATCCTCTCCGGGAATGATATTCCTCTCCAGACGCAGCTGCAGAATCGGGATGGTGTTTTCTTCAATTAAGGCTATTTGCCTCTTGAGGTCCTCTATAATATTATTAATGATGTCTTCCTGGGAGGGATTGTTGATGATTTCCTGCTCCTGTTTGGCAATCTGTTCCTTCAGATCCTCAATGGTTTTACTTTCCATGCGAATACGATAATCCACATATAAGGGAAAATCATTGTTCTCCAGGATACTGTACAGCTCAGCAAGCTCGCCTTCTATTCTGTCCAGGGCTGCCAGCTTTTCTTCCGGGGGGAGATCAAGATATTTTGATCTTAGATATTCTGGATCCATGCCTCTTCTTTGCTGCAGGACTTCCAATAGAGCGTCCTCGGAAACATCTGCATTTTCAAAAGTAAATTTATCATATATGCTCTCCTGGCCTCTCCAGTTCAGATCATAACGGTAGTCTCTGTAATCTGTTATATGCATGGCAAACTTCAAGTGATGCTGGATTTCCGCATCCATGAGGGAGAGATACAGATCCAATGCCTCAGGACTGCTGAAGCGCTCTCTGTCGTTTTCCACATATTCCTTCTCCTGGACAAGGTGGTAAATATTCCAGTAGAAGGGATTATCTGAATTGATGGTAATTCCATCTATGGTGATGGAATCCCTGTTGCCCATATCCGGGCCGGGCAAAACAGGGATTCCAACCCTGGCTGACTTGACGGATACACTTCCATTCATAGGCATGGGTATAGGTCTGTCAATAGCACCGTCCGGCTTTTTCCTGCTGGCTGCAAAATCTATTACAGGCATGGCAATGGCTGCTGCCAGAAGCAGTATACCGATAATCATCAGAAACTTAGATCTTATGATGTTTAATATTTCAAACTTTAACTGTCTTAAAAAGCTTTTCACGGTTAACTGTCTCCCTTCTGTTACTTATCTAATCTGTGTTTTGGAACCGGTGGTAATGGAGAGGAAATCCTGTTCCAGGGTCCGATGTTTTTGATTTACAGCATATATCCTGATATTGTCCTGTACCAGTCTGACAATTATATCCGGAATCTCGCTGCGTTTCATTGCAACATTTACACCGCCGTTTTCAATTTTACAGTCTGCATGCAGTGAACTTAAGTATGCCAGTGTCTTTTCATTGTTATCAGTGACAAACGTATACTCATATTCAATTTCTTCAACGGTTTCTTCCTCCTGGTGAATACTTTTTTCACCGATGATAACACCGTTGTCAATTATATAAATGCGATCGCACATGAGCTCCATCTCCGACAGCAGATGGCTGGATATAAAGACACCAACGCCTACTTCGTGGGAGAGGTACTTAAGCAGGTCTCTCAGTTCCTTGATTCCCAAGGGGTCCAGGCCATTTGTGGGTTCGTCCAGGATCAGGAGCCTGGGATTGTGAAGCAGAGCCTGGGCGATACCTATCCGCTGACGCATACCCAACGAATAGGTTTTCACCTTATCATTGATACGCTCCTTCATTTTGACCAGTTCTATGATGCCGTCTATGTTTTCCTTGTTGATGCCTTCATGCATGGAGGCAAAGTATTCCAGATTCTCCCTTCCGGTCATCCTCTGGTAGAGATCGGGATTTTCCACAATGCCGCCTACATTTTTCATGGCATTTTCAAAGTCATTGGTGACATCATGGCCGCAGATGGTGATTCTTCCCTTAGTGATGCTGAACAGTCCCAGGGCCATTTTGATTGTAGTCGTTTTACCCGCACCATTCGGTCCCAGAAACCCCACAATTTCACCTGAATTGACGGTCAGGGAAATGTTGTCCAGAATCTTTCGTTTCTTGATTATCTTCGTCAAATTCTCAATTTTCAACAGTTCCATACTATGTTCCTTTCTTACGTTTATTGTTCAGTAATCTATGTTAAATGGCTTTAATAATGCCCGTGAGTAAATTAACATGTAACATTTATAGTTTAACAGGTCTTAATAAGTTCTACTATATCCATTATGCTGGTTTTTTGCATATATTGATTTATTCTTAGTAGACGTTATGATATATGTAAAAGTTTCATTGTATAAAAAAATGTTTTATAGAGTAGTCTGAGCAAAAAATATAAGGCTGTTGCCTGGACTATCCAAATTTGCAACAGCCATTAGTATATTGATATGGGTTTGCTTTATGCCTGAAAATGATGGTATATTATTAGTCTGTTATAAACCCGTATGCTTTCTCGTCGGTTCTTTCACCTGTATCCATCAATGTTTTTACTTCCAGCTTAACATCTACGGTTTGACCGCTGCCATTTCCTGAAGCTTTTATGTAAAAGGAAACAATCCCGGATTGCTCATCCAAGATAAAGGAGCTTTGGTCAGTGTTGTTAACAGTTATGGTTATTATAACCTTACCGTTTTTATGCATTTCATAGTCGTATCCGTCCAGCTTAATGCGGATCAAGTTCCTGCCGTCGCCCTGATTGGCCTTATTTATATTGTAACGGTCATCATGTTTCTTGTTTTTTTTAGGCTCTTTATTATTAATGTCCAAAATTTTACCTGCCGTTACCTGTTTGTCAACCGGCAAGGGTGTTGCTGTAGGATCGGGACTGCTGCTGGGTTCCGGGATTTCCGTTGGTTCCGGGCTTTCTGTTGGTTCCGGGCTCGTTGTAGGTTCAGGTCCCTCTTCGTATTCTTCTCCAGGAGG
>DUOA01000058.1 GCA_012839095.1 Clostridiales bacterium | reverse complement strand
GCTTATTTACTTGGTTGTTTGATTTAGCTCAAACGTTTGCTAAGCTTTTCGCTTTGCGTTATCTCTTAGAATTGACTTTAATCATTTCTCTACACTGTTTAGTTTTCAAGGACCAATCTTGTTGCCGCTGAATGACTGCGACTTTTATATCTTATCAAATCGCCGTCGTCTTGTCAACAACTTTTTTCTTGGCATTTATTTTTATTGTCAGCTGATTGTTATATTGTGTAATTGTCATAACAGCCAATAATAAATAGCCAGTACACTTTTTAAATAATGCCCACTATCAAGCGGGAACTATATACTAACATATTCAATCATTTATGTCAACTTGTTATTTTTATACCACTATCATAGGTATTTTAAACACTTTTATATTAATAATGAATGTATTCATCTTACACCAAATTGATTAATGATCCCGCTTGCCATCACATCTGCCATAACCATTGCCTGTTGCTCAATCTCATCATATATGCCAATGCTGGCTTCATGATTTCCTTCAAGTATTGCTCCCGCTTCTGCTTTTACTAGATCCAAGTGATGTCGCATCAGCATTCTCCATTGTTCTGCTGACCAGTATGGATTGATTCTTCCTAAGAAAACAGCTATTTTCTCTCCATTTTCATACCATTTCCGTTCCAATTCCTGTGCTTCCTGAGTATTGCCGGCTTTCAAAGCCTTAACCAAATCTGCCGACAAAGTAAGATGTTCCGTTAACAAATCCTTAAATCGAGAAGCAATGGAATCTCCATAAAAGAATCTTAATGTGTTTTCAAAATCTACGGGATTACGCAGCAAACGGCCTACAACCGCATCTACATTTGGCAGGTCAAATACCAAGCTGACGATGGCTGCTCTTGTCCAACAGGAATGCTGTTCCCATAACATTCTCATCTGTCTCATAATATCTACTTGCGCCTGTGTATAGACATAGGGATTATGACTGGAACTTAGATTTTTATACTGTTAATACCAATCTAAATTGTCCGCAAATAGACGTTGTTAATTGACCAAAAATTGACAGAACAACTGCCCACCATACAAAGATATTAGCGGACAACTAAAAAGCTATCCGCTTTAGTCTTAATCATTCCTGAAATTTAGAACTGATGCCAGAGCTTTAAGTGCATAGGCAACTGTAGTACCATCTACAGCATTATCTAGAGCATGAATCAACTTCTCGCTGTTGTAGAAAGTATCATTAAGAGTACTCAAGTGGCATCCGACACTAAAATCAGGAAGACAGGCAAACAATCCTGAAGTTGATTGACCAACCAGTACCCGCAAGCTGCTCCGGCTTAATATGAGGACCTCATAATGGCTGCCGAAATGAATAATCTGGTTAACAGTACCCTTCCAAGCATCTTTGCTGCCATCATCCCATTGATAAGAACAGTGGAACTGTATCATGCCAATTCTCCCTGTATTACCAGCTTTACCATATGATCATCAATAATTCTGCGGCCATTTTGAGCACCGAACAACAGGCAATGTGTGCAAAGCTTGTTTATGAGCCTGGCCGAACCACTGGAATATTTAAATATCTCATCCAGTGCTGCGTCAGAAAAGATCTCCCTGTCGCAAGCTGCGTAATCCAAATGTCTATGTACATATTCGCACACTTGAGCCCGGTCATAATGATTCAGTTTACACTGGATATCAATACGTTGCTTTATGGCTGCATATGCCTGGAGTTGGAATTTATCCCATAGCTCTGACTGTCCTACTAAAATTAAAGCCATTGGGCTTTCTGAGTCCATCTTGAAATTCAGTAGGAAACGAACCTCTTCCAGCATCTCCCGATCTAACAGGTGAGCCTCATCAACAATGACAACAGGCTGCAATTTATGGATTCCCTTCATAAGCTCAATTTCCCGGTGCAGTTGGCGTTTGGCATCTCCACGGTAGAATTTTGCTTCACACCCCAGCTGCTCCAATAAGCCCTTGTAGAAATGCCTGGGTGTCAATTTAGAATCTGAAAGGTACATGACACTGAACCGTGAGGAGTCTAGGATATCCCGGAAACGACGTATGGCTGTAGTTTTGCCGGTACCACAGTCTCCGGTAACTACAGCGAACAACTGGCGATCAGCAGCATATTGGAGGCGTCCTAATGTCTCTTCCAGTATGAAGGACTGATAAAGTTGGTTGGTAGGAATATCACGTGTAAAGGGTGTACGTTCAAACCCATAAAAGGCTTCAAACATTCTGTTCACCGCCTTTAGACACGTTCCTGTAAGAGACAGCAGGCATGTACTGTTCTAAGCGCTGTTCATTCTTCTTTTTGGCAGCCCTTAGTAAGCGGGATGACTCTGCGTTCTCAGTGGAGAGGTGTTCCGGTAATTTAGGCCGTCGGCCGGCCCGTTCACCAATAACCAATTTTTTAGCCTTCCAAGGGCTGTGGCCTTCATACTCAATGTTAAGCTCATCGGTGTATGCCGGATCGTAGATAACATCTACAGTGCAGCCAATGAAGGGAAGGCCAACCTCATACTTTTGGCCGTCAAAGCTGATACAGCCTGCTTTATCCACCTTCCGTTCCTCAAAATGCAAAAACGCATGAGCTATGACGTCCGAGTCAATAAACCTTTGAGGTTTTTTGTCACTGCGGTATGCAACCTCTGGACTTTTGTTGTTTACCAGGGCTGAATGGGGCCTGTTCTGATAACATTCTGTCAGCCATACCTGGAACAGATCATTCAACCCTTCTAGGGTTTGCGGCTTCTCCAAAGCGACTTCTGCAAGAAAAGAATCAACAACCCGATTAATTCTCTCAACTTTCCCCGATGATTCAGGCGAGTACGGACGAGCATAGAGCAGACGAATGCCCATTTTTGCACATGCCCGGGTCATCCATTTGTTCTTGTATTGGCTGCCGTTGTCAAAGAAAACAGCCTCAGGCACCCCATGCTTAAGGATTGATTTCCGGAAGCAATCCTCTACGATAACTTTATCCAGGGTGGGATAAAATTCGCCGTGAAGGACGTATCTAGTAGCATCATCCACGAAGAGGACTAAAAATACCTGCTTTTTTTCTCCATCCTTGCCGATAGGAAGATAAGGCCCATACTTGATGTCAGAATGCCATAGCTTGTTGCGATAGCGCTGTTGGAACCTACGAGCGGCTACACCTGTTGAGGTATACATTTTCATCTGTCTTGAACTGTATCCCCGGTTTGCCAATTGCTCCTGCAGTGTGCTGCGCTTTATCCGGCCTGGCTCTACAATCCCTTCCCACTCCAGGATGTCTATCAGCTGTGATACACTGCGGCTTGGGACTTGCCTGCGCAGAAGAATAGCCTGCTCCAATACATGGGATGGTATGGCATCTTCCGTTTTTCTTTGTCCCCTTCCTTTAGGCTTTAAACCGTCAAATCCTGCTTCCCGGTATTGTGCCACGTACCTTCGAAGAGTACGCTCTGATATACCGGTTTGCTCACAGATACGAGCTTTGATTTCTCTGCCCTTTGCAGGATCCAGGCCATCGGCCAGCAGTGGTGATATCAGTTCCATCCGCTGCTGTGCTATGTCTTCTGCTTTTCTCTGATCTCTCATGTTGAATACCCCCTTTGATTGGATTCAACACGAGTGTACATTATGCACATTCGGACAGGAATGCAGAACGGGTCTGTACCCATAAATTCCAATTTACAAGCGGACGGACAATTCGTGCCAGCCAGCCCCGAGCATCTCCTACGTAATGCCATATCCTATGGAGAACGGATTTTGGCCTTGAAGCTTCTTCAGTTTCTTTTCCCAGCTGTACTGCTATGGATTGCAAACAACCTGCAAAATACTCTCTTAAAGCGTTAAACCAGCTTTTCCACTGGTGAAGTGTAGATTCATCACAGGCTATTGCCAGCGTGGTGCTGCTTTTTTTCGCAACAACAGCCTCTATACATTCACTTTTGTACCGTTTGTATGGAACCAGGATATCCGGTAATTCGTGATGTATCTTGTTACACTCCATGCAGCGCAGCCTGCGGATTATTAGTATCACCTGCGAGGCATCTTCCTGCAGGTACTTCCTAGGCCTGCTTCCGACAACCTTCATACTGTTACTCCTGCAGCAGGGACATAGAAACTGCTCCAAACTTCTTACATAAAAACTTTTTCTTCTGCCTTTTCTTGCAGCTCATATTTTGATATAATAACCATGTTGTTTGGGGGCGTCCTTGGTGTTACTGCTGTTACAGTATCACATTAGACAGGGACGCCTTTTCTTTCTTTAAAATATACACAGCCATTATATACCAGCAGCATATGGACAGGCAACTCCATCAGTTTTTGGATAATTTAATTCAGCGTAAACAATAATGGAGGTTGTGTTAATTCGAACCTTTTCTTCCAAAGCATCTCTATCTGTTGTATAGTTGCATTTTGGTTTATGGGAGTATTCCTATCTCCAATCCTTGTGTATATATATTCTTCTCTAATATTATTGTATTTTTTACCCCTAGTCTTCAAATAAAAAGGCACATTATATGAATTGAATATGGTTAAAACATCTATTTCTTTTCCCTCAATTTTTATTGTATCCAAACGAACTTCAGGAATATTATCACCAGCAAAAACTGTATTCGAAAGCAAGTCCAGTATATCTGCTTGC
>DUOA01000057.1 GCA_012839095.1 Clostridiales bacterium | reverse complement strand
GGCTCATTCATTTCTCTCACGGGCAGTTTAAGGCCTGCTGCACCTTCCGCCTTGCTTTTGGCTATAAACTTCTCAACTGCCCAAAGGTAATCATCCAAGGTGTTTAAATCTCCTTCCAGATGAAAAAAAGGCCGGGACATTATTTCCCAGCCGCACGGAAAATCAAAAAATGTTAAGTGCGCAACAGGTACAAAGAAATCCCTGTCCAGATCTTTAAATGAAAATCCGACCTGAACAAGAGAAAGTTCTATATTGCATGCTTCTTTCAATATCTTTCTGTACAGGCCCGGTTTATTTGCTTCCTTTATTTTTTCCGTAAGCTCCTTATAAGTGGTAACATCGATGTCGTCTGCACCATAAAACTTTCTGGCTGCAATCAGAGCTGATCGTGAATAGCTGGAATAGCGTATATTCTCCCAGTAAGGCTCAAATATCGACCATCTGACTTCCAGCGGAATACTTTTATCATGCAGCATATTGTACTTCTCTGCAGGCATACCTGAGTTAATCAAATCATGTCTGGTATAATGTGAGAAAAGTGTGAATACATCCACTTCCTTACCTGTCCTCTGCTCTTCGGAAACCAGGTGCTCATGACAGTCTATAACAGAAATCTGCTCCATTTCTTCCACTAGCTGCATTTCAAGTTTTGTTAACGTGCCATATTCCTTTTCCATGCTTTCAATCCCCCTGCAAACTTCTAAAAAACTGGATCTCTTTCCTAAAACAGGTAGTTAATCGGATATGCTGTCCTATGAATCCAGCCATTTGTCGATAAAGCCTCTGGTAAACCGGTTCATCTGTTCCATTATCATGCGATCGGGCAGTCCGAATTCCATGTAATCCCTGGTACGGCTGTACAGCTCTACCGGCACCTCCTCCAATTGCAGGTGGTACTTGGCATTTATATTGTACTTCTGACCTTCTGCCAGGGATGCCAGCCCCAAAAAGTTCTGCAGCATTTCTGCTTTATCTGGGAACCTTTCCCAATTCTCTGTCAGCCAGACGTAAAGATTTGGGTGAAAGTTTGCCATAATGCCGCTGAAACCTGCACAGCCAATTTTCAGGGATTCCAGCAGGCTGGCTGCATGGGCGTTGTAAATCTTGAAGCTTGTTCCCTCCACTGCTTTGCACTTTGCCCGAAGCTGATCGATATTGCAGCAGGTATCCTTCAGAAATACAAACCGGCCGGTCTCAGCACACCATTTCAGCAGCTCCGGAGACATCAGACGATGATAAGGGGAAGGACATTCATAAACACCCAAAGGGACAGCGGGAATCTCTGTCAGAATTCTCTCCGCATTCCTTTTCCACGCTTCATCATCCTCGTCTTTTCTGACAATCCTGCTGCTGATCATGACTACTGCGTCTACGCCGGTATCCTGCATGGCTTTCAGCTCATCAATCTGATCATTGATATCTTCCGATATATGTCCTGAAGCAATTACCGTAACCCTTCCTCTGCTTCCTTCCTTTACAAACCGTGCTATTCCCGTGCGTTCTGCCAAAGTCAGATGCTGCATCTCACTGGACTGACAGACAGCAAACAAGCCGGCAACACCCTGGCCTATATACCATTCCACCAGTTCCGCCAGTCCGTCATAATCAACCTGGTTGTCATTTGTATACGGGGTAAGCATAGTGGGATATACACCATCAGGAATTGTATAGCGCATACAACCATCCTCTCCTAAACTTTTTCTATGAGTCTTATGTGTTTATAAGCAAAATGACAAGTAAAAGCGTATGTCTCTTTTAAATTTTATCCGTCTTATTCATTTAGTTCCAGCAGGTTCACTTCTGATACTTCTTCTGTCAGATCATCCGGTATAAAGAATGTTTTTATCTCACACCTGCCCAGACGTGACTTCCAGCTGCGGTTCAACATGGGAAGGGAAAATACGGTTTCCGCTTCCTTGCCTGCTGTCTCATAACATCTGAGTATGTAACCTCTGCCTTCTTCAGCCCTTTTGAATACTGTGGCAATGACATTGCCAGGTGAAACATGCAGCCCTTCCATAACAGGAGGCAGAGGCCCTTCATGGTAGGTTTCCATTATAGTTACCGGCTGCACATTGAACTCAAAGGCCTTTTTCACTATATTTGCAGACTGCCAGCTGCCTGCATGGGGCACCAGCTTGTATTCAAATTCCTGAATACCCTGATCCATGAACTCACACCATTCATCACGGTCGCCGTAATGATCGTTGTAAATGGAGCTGTTGGCGACTGTCATTCTCATTTCACTGTCATGAACACTGAAGCTGTACTTGGAATTGTTGATCAGGGACAGGCCGTATTCCCTGTCTCCATGTTTTCCGGTTACATCAATCCATTGCTGGCCGGGCTCCTCCTCCCCGTTGGCAGGACGATCGATAAAGCCATAAGGAATTTCATAAGCCGCCGCAGGATGTGATACATTTACAGGGAAAGCCAGCTTCAGCATGCAAAGTTTCTCCCTCCAATCCAGTTTTACCCTGACGTGTACCTCTGCACTGTCTCTGTATACAATAAAATCCTGTCTTAATATGGATTGGTTGTATCTGCTGGTAACTCTCAGCATGGAGCGCAGGGGTCCGTTCTCCATTCGCTCAATCCGGGCATCAGTGAACCGCCCGATTACATCGTTGAAGGTAAATACATTATGGGCCCAGGTATCGCAGTGGCGGATATCTATAATAAGGGGAACCGCACCTTTGCCTTTCAAAACCTCAATATTATTCCTTTTATCATAGAGCCTTTTAATATAACCTGTATGTTCTTCTATTTCCAGTCTGATATATTCATTTTCGATGGATTTCTCATCAGCCTGAAGCAGGCCTTCAGGTTCAGAAATTCCCACTTTCTTATCCAGATATGCCCAGTAAACTCTGTAGCCCATAGCAGGGACAAGGGCTTTGAACAAGGTATTCCATTTACTGGTGCCGTCAGTCTGCGGCCCTCTGATAATCTGGCTCTGAACCGGATTTCCTGCTTCATCGGTGATACTGCTGAACTGTCCGTTAATCCGGACCGGTGCACTCACTTCCCATGACAGGGGGTTGAATACAACCAATGGATTCCCTTTGTCCTCCTGCTCCCAGAAACGTCCGTCTCTTTCCTTGCTCAGATATTGGATGTCTTCCTTCATGGTGTCAATGGCCCAGGATATTTTCTGAACAGCACCGTTCAATGCCCAGTCGGCTGTATGGATGGCCCAACCATGGAAGTCCCTTGCATCATCATAGGCTTCCTTTATTGAACAGCCTCCCATGATATCATGAAATTGATTGAACATAACCTTTTCCCAGGCTGCCTGCAGCTCTTTTCCGGGATATGGATAGTTAAGCAATCCATATGCCATAGCAGACAGTTTTTCGGCATTGATAAGTATATGTTCAGCCTTGCGGTTATTGGCCTTGATTTCCCAATGCGCAGAATAGCAGCCGCTTGCATGATGCTGTAAATCGTCCTTCACTACAGGCAGTGAATGAGCCCGTTCTTTCAGGGATTCAAAATACTGTTCCGGAGAGCTGAACAGATATGCTTCTCCCCCTTCCAGTTCCCGGTGCCGATATATCTCTTTTAAGTTTGCTATGGTAGGACCGCCTCCATGATTTCCCACTCCATAGAAAAACATAAAATCTATTTCCTGCTTTTCCGCCAATTCCATAACATCTGCCAGCCGCGCTCCCAGTTCCTGTCTTCCCCCGCTGCCATACCCAAATGGAATTTTAAAGGCAAGAACCCTGCTTCCGTCCGAACTCTCCCACCAAAAAACATTTCCCGGCAGATCCTTCTCATGGTCTCCCGGTCTGTGAAAAACATAATAATCCAGGCCGCTCTTTTTCAAAATCTGAGGCAGCATACCGTTATGTCCAAATGAATCTACGTTATAACCGGCCTTTGCAATCCTCCCAAATTTCTCAAGAAAATACCTCTGACTGTATAATGTATGCCGTACAAAGGATTCACCTGATGGAATGTTACAGTCAGGCTGAATCCACATGCCGCCTGCTATTACCCATCGCCCCTCCTGAATCCTGTCTTTTATCTCCTGAAACATTTCAGGTTCGTTTTCTTCTATCCACTTATAGTAGGATGCACATGCACTGGTAAATACAAAATCCGGGAATTCCTTCATCCGACCCAGCGCAGACTGAAAAGTAGCTTTTATCTCGGCATAACCTTCCTGCCACCTCCATTGCCAGACAGGATCGATATGGGCATTGCCGATCATATGTATCTTTCGTACCTTATTCAATTGATTCCCTCCGTTTTCATATGCTGTTGGGCAGACTTCACCTCAGTTTAATTTTATACGCATGATTTCGGTCCAACAATGTAAAAATTAAAGATTGTTTGTAATAAAAGAAGAAGCTTTGAAAAAAGCTTCTATTTACTTTCATTCGTCAATCCTCCTGAACTCATATCCTGACGCTCTTGCAGAATCAATTATTCTTCCAAGGGCTTCTGCATTGTCTTTGGATGTGGTATGAAGCAGCAGTATCATACCGTCATGCAGTCCCCCGACAACGGTGTCATGGGCATAATCCTCCCCTAATTGAAGGGAGTCATCCCAGTCCTTGTAAGCAAAACTCCAGAATACAGTCTCATACCCCATCTGGGAAGCTATATATATATCCCTGATGCTGAACACCCCTCCCGGTGGACGATAATAAAACATGCGGCTGTCGCTGCCAAACAGCTTTTCATACTCCTTCTCAACAATAACCAGCTCCTCAATGAAGCGTTCAACCGGCTCCTTGGCCATGTCAGGATGAGTATTAGTATGGTTTCCCACCAGATGATCCTCTTCCACCATCCTTCTTACCAGATCAGGGTTTTTTCTGATATAACTTCCTGTGACAAAGAATATAGTCCTTACATTTTTCTCTTTCAATACATCCAGTATTTTGGGCATGTGTCCATTCTCGTATCCTGCATCCATTGTCAGGTAAATCACTTTCTCATGCCCATTCTTTTTGTATATTCCGCCATGTTTTTCTACCTCTTTGTACGGATATGCCCATGACCAGCCCCTTACGGTTTTATCCAGCTCAGCCAGTTTGGTTTCATCTATTCTTTGAATAATCGGCAATGAGGTCTGTACCGGTACCGGTGTTGGAGTGTTTGCCGGAATTGCGGTCTCAGTCGTAATTGGAGCAGGTGTCGGCGTGGATACGGGTATGGGCGTGTCTGTCGGAAATGTAGGTTCTGTTATAGCCGGAGTAGGTGCCGGTACTGGCCTGGGTACTGGTGTGCTTGTCGGAACTGAAGTTACCGTTATAACCGGTTCATGTATATCTGCAGGCGGAGTATGAGTCTCATTATTGTCTGATGAAGGAGTTGCATGAGTTGGAGTTGCAGCCGGGTTTTGTGAATTATCAGTAACTTCGCCATTGATATTTTTTAAGATATGCACCGCGGCCGCTGCAGTTAATGTGATAATCATCAACGCAAACAACAGCAAAATATAGCCCTTACTGGGTTTTTTCTTTTTTGCTCTTCTCTTCATTACACTCGAGCTCCTATATTAAACAATATATAAGCAGTTTTTTATGCCTGAAGCATAAGAAATTACAGCCTGACAAAATGACGCAGGCATCAATAAAAATGTATTCCTTAACTACTTATGTTTATTCATAAACATATCATTAATCGTTAATCATATTTCCCATTCACATGGTTCTTGCGGTAGACTTGGATAGATTTTTCTAAGGCAGATTATGCTTTGACTTGTTTTGATAGTATCTGCATAAATTTTGAAATAGACAAAGAAGATGATTTCATAATAAAAAGATCTGTCATGAGTAAAAAAATCACAGGCGGGCCAGGTTTAATTTGTCCAGTATCTCTTCCTGCAGTTCATCCATGACTGATTCATGTTCGCTGCCTTGTTCATGATCATAGCCCAAAATATGAAGAAGGCCATGAACCATGAGAAAACCCAGTTCTCGTTCCAGGCTGTGTCCATATTCTTCTGCCTGCTTGGCAGCCATCTCCATGGAAATAACTATATCGCCCAGCATAACCTCATTTGTACCGGGTAACAGATTGTTATCTATCTCTTTGAGCCAGGCCTCCCGATCAAAGGGATCAAGCTCCAGCAGCGGGAAGGAAAGTACGTCGGTATAACTGTTCATTCCCCGGTACTCATGGTTTAAACGGCAAATCCCCTCATTGTCTGTTAAAAGGAGGCTTACTTCAACCTGTCTGTCAAGCCCCAGTTGTTCCAGAGTCTTTTGCATGACAAGCTCAAAGAGTTCCTCATACACTTCAGTTCCATTCAGCTGATGTTCAATCAACAAGCCCATGTTCTCTCTTCGCCCTTTCCGCTTTCAAATCCACAGTGGGATACTTTACCCGTTCGTGAAAAATACCGGTAATTACGCTTGTAAAGGTTAAGGCTATGGTATTCATGTCCCGGATGGTCAGGTTGCAGTCATCAAACTGTCCGTCATCCAGCTTTTCCCGTATCAGCTTCCGAATCAGTGCCTCCACCTTCTCCGGAGTATGATCCGTCATAGCCCTTACTGCGGCTTCAACTGTATCGGCCAGCATTATTATGGCAGTTTCCCTGCTGCGGGGTTTAGGCCCGGGATAACGAAAATCCTCCAGTTCTACTTCTTCCTTACCCTGGTTCTTAGCCTTGTGGAAAAAATAAACCACAGGCGTAGTGCCATGATGTTCTACAATAAAATCCTGAATTATGGAAGGCACCTTATATTTTCTGGCCAGTTCCAGGCCATCTGCAGCGTGGGAGGTTATAATCCTGGTGCTTAGCTCAGGATCCAGCTTATCATGCGGGTTTTCTACTGACAATTGGTTTTCCTTGAAAAAGTAGGGCCGCTCCAGTTTGCCGATGTCGTGATAGTAAGCTCCCACCCGGGCCAGCAAACCGTTTGCACCGATGGCATCTGCAGCACTTTCTGCCAGGTTGGCTACTATGATGCTGTGATGATAGGTGCCCGGGGTTTCCAGAAGCAGCCGTTTCAGGACGGGTTGATTGGGATTGCCCAGCTCTACAAGCTTTATGGGGGTGACGATGCCAAAGAGATTTTCCCAGATAGGAAGAGTACCAATGGTCAGCACTGATGCCAGAATACCTCCCAGTACGCCCCGGAAAGAGCTGTACAAAGGCTCGAGCCAGCCGCCCTGGGCCAGCATTTCAAAGGAAAAGACAGCGGCAGCGTTGACTGCAGCTACTACTATGCCTGCCCACACAAGAGTATTCCTTTGTTGTATGGTTTTCAGCACACTGATGCCGGCCATGCCTCCAATCATGGTCATGATCACAGGCGTAACCTGCATATCGGTCAGCAGACCTGCCAATAATGCCATGACAGTATTGATAATCATACCTGCTCTTACATTTACCAGAACCGCCAGAAGCATACCTGCCATGGCAGAGGGAATCAAATAGGAATTGAAAAGGCCGGCTGCATAGGTTAAACCAGCCACCAGAACCAGAACACTTCCTGTCATAAGGATGATGAGAGGCCTGTACAGAATAGTTCTTTCGAAATATATCAGATAAATGACTCCAATGCCAAGGCTCATAAACACAGCCAGGGCTGTGCCGGCAATCAAGGGAATGTCGGCCTTGTGATTCTGCAAAAGTCCCAGTTCACTCAGCATCTCTATCTGAGCTTCAGTAACAGGCTGACCGGCCTGTACAATGAACTGTCCTTTCTTGTATATGACCTTTTCCACTGCTTCGGCTGCCTTTTTCTTCTCCTCCATGGTCTTGTTATGATCATAGAGCAGATTTGCCTTCAGCCGGGGAACGCCCATGTTTATTCCCAATTGTTTCAACTCATTGGGAATAGCCATAGCCTGAATGCTGTCCCGCAAATTGGCTTTGAACTCTGCCAGCTGTTCCTGCTTAATGCCCGCACCCATCATTTCCCGCATGGCTTCAGTAAGTTTCTGCTCCAATTGATTAAGGTCCCTATGCTCTGCCAGAATAATGGTTCGGATATCATCCTTGGAAATCGGAATGGGAAAAAACTGCTGCATCTCCTGTATGAAGGTGTCGTTGTAAAGCTCATTATAATCCGGTTCTGTTGTAACAGGAGGTTCTGTTTCTTCAACAGGTTGGTTTGTTTGTTCCCCGTTGTCAGAAGCAGAGGTCTGTTCATTGTCGTCCACATTTTCCTGCTGCTCTTCCTCCCATTGTCTTAGCAGCTCCTCCTGCTGTTTCTCCCATTCCTGCAGCTTGTCCTCGGCTTTATTCCTTATGTATTCCATTGCTGCAAATATTTCCTCGGTTTCTATAACCACTGCTTCGGTAATGGTCTGATCCAGGGTATAGATATCATTTACCTGTTCTTCAGCCTGCCTCTGAAGCTCGCTTGTCGCCCTGACGTCTTCCACATCCCTGGGAGCGGCAATGGGCTCTCCCGGAATATCACCGGCTTTGAACTCATATCTTTCCGGCGATACTGCAGATATAACCAGTGCAAAGAGCAGGCCGAACACGGCCAGTCCGATCAGGGCATCCGCAAAAAATGGATGAAACAAAAACTGAAACGCCCGCATTCTGCCTGCAGGCTTGTTTCTTTTGGCAGCAGGCTGAATCATAGAATTAACTCCTTCCGGTTTCTCTTCGTTTGTTTCTCTCTTTCATTTTCTCATATCGGCCATAGGCCTGGATGATTCTCATAACCAGTTCATGCCTTACAACATCCTTGTGGGTCAAATACACGAATTCCACGCCTTTGACTCCCTGCAGCACCCGGGCAGCCTCAATCAGGCCGGACTTCTTGCCGCTGGGCAGGTCGATCTGGGTAATGTCACCGGTGATGACAGCCCGGGAGCCCTGCCCCAGCCTGGTAAGAAACATTTTCATCTGTTCGGAAGTGGTATTCTGGGCCTCATCCAGAATGATAAAGGAATCGTCCAGAGTGCGTCCCCTCATATAGGCCAGAGGAGCAACCTCGATGATACCCCGTTCAATTTGCTTCTGATAGGCTTCCGCACCCATTAAATCATACAGGGCATCATATAGCGGCCGAAGGTAGGGATCCACCTTATGCTGCAGATCGCCGGGTAAAAAGCCCAGCTTTTCACCGGCCTCCACTGCAGGCCTGGTCAGAATGATGCGGCTGATTTGCTTGTTTTTAAATGCGGTAACCGCCATAGCCATAGCCAGATATGTTTTACCGGTACCGGCAGGACCGATGCCGAATACAATATCATTCTTCGATATGGCATGAACATACTTTTTCTGACCCAGAGTTTTGCAGCGGATGGGCCTGCCTCTGTGATTGACGCAAACCACATCAGCCATCAGTTCATTAATGACATCTTCCTGCCCGGAACGGGTCAATTGAAGGGCATAGCCAATTCGGGATATGTCCAGGGTTTCCCCGTTATGAATCATGTCCAGCAGCTTGTGAATTACATTGAAGGCCAGTTGTACATCGGCTTCTTCTCCAACAATGCGCAGCTGTGTTTCCCTGGCTATGATGTGTACACCTGTCTCTTCCTCGATAAATCTGATGTTTTGATCAAAGTTTCCAAACAAAGTCATTAAGGTTTCGATACTGTTTATATCAATGATTCGTTCTGCCAACGAGTTATTCAAAGGGCAAAGCCTCCTAATGTATAGCGATGTCTTGCTGCATACCGATATCCTCCAAAGCCTCTGCATATATGACAGCAATCAGTTTTTCACTTCCTATCATATCGTATTTCAGCTTTTTGTCAACGATTTTAGCCCCCATTGGAATCTTCTTTCTTACCTTTTGATTCGCCAGTTCTTCCAGCATCTGCTTCGCCTTATGCTTATTCCTTTCCCAATAAATCTCTTCGGTTTCATGATAGATCTCCAGAATAAAAAAACCATCCTGCTTAACTTCCAAATCAAAATCCAAAAAAGGTACTTCTTCTTTCATATAGGGGACCTTAAAGCGTTCCCATCCAATATACCTGATTTCAGACCTTCGGCCTGTCCTTTGCCGGAAGGGTTCTTTCAGAGACAATTCGACGGTTTCCTCATACCAGGTCCTGGCAATGATTTTTCCCATGGAATGCACATATCTGACACCAATGGTATTGGGATGCTCAATGATTCCGCTAATCAGAAGCTGACCCTTTTTTACAGTCTGGCCCTCGCTTACCATCGCCTGACCATCCAAAACAATCATCTTATCTATTATGCCGTCTTTGGCAGCCACTACATTACAGGGAGTATCCCTGTCTATCAGGACCGGTGGCAGCACGGATTCCCTCACCCTCAATACAGCCTTACTGCCCCTAATTTCCAAACTGGCCCAGGAAAGCTCGGGTATTCGTATAATCAGTTGATTTTCTATCCATAGACTGTCTATATCCGATTTTAACACACCGGCTTGCACGCCCAGGGATTCCAGCTCTGACAGCACCTTTTGCGGATTGATTTCTTCCGCCCCCTCAACTTCTACCGTCCATACAAAGGATGATAATCCATATATGATAAACAGAAAGAGTATCAGGCCCGCTGCCAGCATCTTGCGGTGCCTGTAACGGAACAATATAAAAGGGAGCCCTCGTTTGTCCACTATTCTGATTCTGCATCGTATTTTGTGGGAGATGCCATGGAGCTGCCTGAATCCCTTGATGCTGATTTTTGCTGTAAGGGTAGTGTAGTTCTGCCGGTCGATTCCCCACAGATGGATTCCCCTGCTGACTGTCAGGTTTATAAACTTCTCCAGAGACAGCCCCTCTACACGAATGACCACATATCCAATCAGATAGTTCCACAGAACATAGAAAAACATTTCAGTTGCCTCTCCTTTGACAGGGGCGGAATACTATCCAATGAATTCAATCATCCTAATTTCGCCGGTTATGATGATATCATCCACTGCGATATTCTTTAATTTCATATCCGCACCCTGCATCCTTATCACTCCTACGGTCGAATTTACCCGTATTCTTTGAGGAGTATATTCTATGACTCCCTTGTGATTCTCCACCAGCAGCTGGTTGTTTCCAACCATGCTGATTTTGGGCAGATTCAGCATAATTTCTCTGGGAAGCTCAAATAAGTCAGACAGATTGGCTTTTACATCCTCCAGTCTTTTCCTGCGCATGCCTTCACCCCCATAATTAAAGGATATGCACCTGATTTTACATGTAGAAGCCAAGGGCTGTCTCAATTGCATACAGCTGTTTCAGGCAGAAAAAAACCGGAATGAAACTTACGGTCTGTTTCATTCCGGTTTGTAGCTGTCTTTATACCTTTTATCTTCTTCTTGCTTTGGGCGGCCCAAGCACTTCAGACATAATTATCCCGTTCAGTATGCTGTCCGGGGTAAAGTCCAGCCTGTGCCTGTATCTTGTTTTGGTCACTCTTTCTACCTGCATGGGTTGTGATACCACCGATTCGGAAAAGGGCTGAGCAGGATCCATACCGGAAGACGACTCACCGGAAAAGCGGTTGTACTCATCTTCATAATAGGGATCCGGATCTTTGTCAGTGTCTGTACCGCCTCCGGAAGAGAACGGTTCTGTTCTGCGCCCGGATGTTCCAACCGAATATCTTCCGTATCCCGCAGGCTTGCTGCCTGGCACCCCCCTGCTGCCCGTATCAACAGGCCTCACCTCCGGGAAGCCCCTTCCTCCCCTTCCTGTTCTTCCGGTCTGCTGTGCCTGCTGGCTGGCTGCCTTAACTATATTGCCTATAACAGCTGCAATTATAAGGAATATAATAAACTCCATGGAAAACCCTCCTTTCGGGGGCAGGTATTATTTCTTATCAGGCTCGGCAGGAGCATCTCCCCCCATCCTGGAGATGGAATCCCTCATCTGTGTATCAGCTATGACATTGCGCATATTGTAATAGTCCATTACACCCAGCTTGCCTTCCCGCAGGGCTGCGGCCATAGCCTTGGGTACTTCTGCCTCTGCTTCCACAACCTTGGCTCTCATTTCCTGAACTGCGGCCCTCATTTCCTGTTCCCTGGCCACGGCCATGGCTCTTCTTTCCTCGGCTCTGGCCTGGGAAACCCGTTTGTCGGCTTCAGCCTGGTCGGTCTGGAGCTGGGCACCGATGTTTCGGCCTACATCCACGTCAGCTATATCAATGGAAAGGATTTCAAAAGCTGTGCCTGAATGGAGACTTTTATTAAGAACTGTCTGAGAAATGCTGTCCGGATTTTCTAAAACTTCCTTATGGCTGCTGGAAGAACCAACTGTGGTAACGATGCCTTCCCCTACGCGGGCCAGAATGGTTTCTTCGCCGGCACCGCCTACCAAACGATCAATATTGGCCCGTACCGTTACCCGCGCTTTTGCAATGACTTCGATACCATCCTTAGCCACGGCTGCTACCTTAGGTGTTTCCAGCACTCTGGGATTTACGCTCATCTGGACAGCCTGGAGAACATCACGTCCGGCCAGATCAATGGCGGCTGCCCGTTCGAATTCCAATGGAATATTGGCTCTCTGGGCTGCAATCAGAGCATTGACAACCCGATCTACGTTACCTCCGGCCAGATAGTGAGCCTCCAGTTTGTCAACGCTGACGCTCAGACCTGCCTTGGTTGCCTTAATCAGCGGGTTTACTATGCGGCTGGGAATAACTCGGCGAAGCCGCATTCCTATGAGGTTGAATATGCCTATTCTGACACCTGCAGCCAAAGCTGAAATCCAAAGTCCCAGGGGAACAAAGGTAAGAATCACCGCTAAAACAATAATAGCAACGACGATAATCCCCATAACAATCATAGCGCCTTGCGGAAAAGCACTTGCACTTGCCATTGAAAGCAAATTAGCCAACATCATATAGCTTCATCTCCTTTTACTGATTTTATTAATAATGACCATAAGGCCTATTATTCGTCTGCTGTTACCACAATTCTGCCGCCCTGTGCTTCTATCACCCTTATTCTGGTTCCGGAAGGCAGAAAGCTGCCATCGGACAGAGCATCCATCTTCCTGCCGCCTATTGAAATAATACCGGAGGGCCGAAGCGGCGTGACTGCCTCCCCCGTCTGTCCCACCAGCCCGGAATAGGCCTCATCCGCCCTGCTAACATAACCTTTGTCCACCGTTTCTGCTTCCTGCAGAACAAGACGCCGGAACAGCCTTGGACCACCCAATACCTTGTACAAAACAGGTATCAATATGCCTGCTGAGGCCAAGGCTATACCAATGTTCAGAATACCCTGCATAGGAGTCGGAGCGGCAAAAATGATGCCCAGCACCAGGGAAACAATACCGGATATGCCTGCTATACCGAAGCCCGGCACAAACACCTCAACGAAAAGCAGGGCCAGACCCAGGGCAAACAGAAGGAAAGACCACCATTCGGTATTGCCTGCCAGAAAACCTCCTCCGAAATAAAGAGCAAAGGCAATGATACTGATAACCCCCGGCAAGCCAAAACCCTGCACCAGTATTTCAATTATCATGGCTATAACAGCGATGGTGAGCAGGATGGATGATATATCATAGCGCGTTAAAAACTGTGCAATTCTGGTTTTGTAGTCAGGCTCCACCTCAGTAACATGAGCCTGATCCCAGCCCATATATTCCAAAACCTCTGTTATGTTCCGCAGAACGGCATCAGCATAACCCGCTTCAGCTGCTTCCTCAGCTGTAAGATCCACCAGTTTCCCCCTGGGAAAACCCGGCACTTCTATATTCTTGTCAACCATGCCTGTGGCAACCTGTGCATTCCGGCCTCTTTTTTCTGCAGTGGAGCGGAACTCGCCGCTGATGACGGCAACCGCTTTTTCGCTGTAGGGAATGGGTTCTGCAGAACCTATGTGGCTGCCTGGTGCCATAATTATGGTATCAGCTGCTATGGTAATCAATGCTCCTGCTGATATGGCACGGTTTCCGACGAAAACCACTACAGGGATTTCTGATTCCATAATGGCATCCCGCATGTCCAGTGCAGATTGAACCAGACCGCCCAGGGTTGAAATATCGATTATGATTCCCTCTGCTTCAGCCAGGTTGGCCAGCTGGATTTGATTGGACAGATAAGCAGACATGGCAGGTGTAACATCGCCTTTAACCGGAATCACATACACCAGGTCATTGGCTGCAGCATGCACTCCGGCTGCAGGGCTGTTAAAAAGAAAGCCTGTAGATAAAATGATCAGAACAAACAGATATGTACAAGCCCTTTTTCCTGTTTTCAGCATTTTATGCACATCCCATTTTTCAACTGCATATTTTAAGCCTCATCTTTCCAAACCTTCTAATTATCAATATTCGCTGCTTCCTTATAAATTCCTTCCCCTGACGGGACTTTTAGCACAATTTGCGTCAGCACCCTCTCATGGTCGGATACTGCAGATGGCCTGACCTCGTGGTGTTCCAGATGTATGTTGTCTGAAACATAAATCCGGTCCAGCCGCACGTCCGGATCAGTGCTCTGATAGGAGAAGGTGTACAGGCTGCTCTGTTCCAGAGCTGCAGCACTGTCTGTCATACGAGTATTAATAATGTCCATTTCAGGACTGTCCGGGTGATTGTTGAAGTCACCCAGTAAAACCATATAATCTTCACTTTGAGTAAGAAGTTCATTTATATACATAATTTGCTTTCTTCTTTCATCCGGATTAAGCCCCAGATGAGTAACGTATACACTAAAGGGTATGCCCTCCACTTCGATGCGTGCTTCAATCACACCCCGGGGTTCCAGTCTTTCCTTGGGCAGCCTGTGGTTGACTGCCGCTGTAATAGGATATTTGCTAAGCAGGACATTCCCATATTGAGCCCCCAGAATATTAATGTTCCCGCCATAATAATAATGATAACCCAATTCTTCAGCTATAAGCCTGGCCTGATCCTGGTAACCGGAGCGGGGCATCATTCGTTCCACCTCCTGAAGACCGATTATCTGCGCTCCGGTTTCCCGGATCTCTTCAATAATCGCTTCCAGCTGGTTGGAACCTTCTGCATTATTGGCACTGTGTATGTTAAAGGTCATAAGGGTGACGGCAGCAGATAATTCATGGGATATTTGCAGGGGTTCAACAGCTTCCATAGTTACAGGGCCTGCTTCATATGAAATACCGGCCGGCACCGTAACAGGCTCAATGTGACGGCTGCCGGGACGCATCTTTGCATCACCTTTCATAGCAGCGGAAAAGACCAGGATAATTCCTATACTTAACCAAAACCCCTTCAGCCTCATGGAAACCCCCTAAAGAGTATTATGTTAACTTTATTATACATTAAATCGGATGGGTTTACAGCAGAAAATTCAGATAAAAGAAGAATAAAACAAAAAAGACCCGATAATGTCATCGGATCTTTCGTTTGTTTCGGATTTAAATTATGCTTCCATAATCTTTCCCTTATCTATATATACCTGTGTTCCAAGGCAAAAACAGTTGAAACACCATGGCATTTGTTCTGTTTTCAGCTGCTGAGGAAGGTATCCAAATTTTGTTTCATAACTTCCATTATATGAAGTATATGAGACATATCTACACTCCTAATATTTTCTCTTTCGCGCAGCCTCTGACTTTTTCTTCCTTCTGACGCTGGGCTTTTCATAGTGCTCCCTTTTGCGTACCTCTGCCAGCACTCCAGCTTTGGAGCATTTCCTCTTAAATCGTCTTAAAGCGCTTTCCAGTGATTCATTTTCCCCTACTCTTATTTCGGACATCCTGCTTTCCCTCCCTCCGCTGGTACAATTACCCAAACTCATGGGCTGTTGAACTGCGGGAAATATATAGAAGCCATAGTACAGTATATTATACCGCAGTGGATTTCAACATGTCAACTAAGGATTTCTCAGCCAAAATTGTTTTCCATTGCCCTTCCGCCCAGGATATGGTAATGCAGATGGGCAACCTCCTGCCCTGAATCCTTTCCGCAATTCACCACTACCCGGTAACCCGAATCCTTTATGCCCATCTTTTCAGCCACCTGCGGAATGGCCAGGGTCAGATGTGCCATGATGCCCTCGTGTTCCTTGCCCAGATCATTCAGGGATGCTACATGGGTTTTGGGAATTACCAGAACATGAACCGGCGCTTTTGGTGCTATATCGCAGAATCCCAATACCAGTTCATCTTCATATACGATTCTGGACGGTATTTCCCGGCTCACAATCCTGCAAAACAAACAATTATCCATAATACTCCTCCTATTTATCGCTTTCTGCTTCCTTATTCAGGCCCATGGTGCGGCCCTTCAGACAGCCCTCCAACGCTTCCTCCACCATAACAGGAAGCAGCTTTCCCTCAAGTTCAGGACCTCCCTGCACTATTACCCGTACATACTGATCCGTATAACCCTCATAACAGCCTTCCAGATCCGGATGTTCCTCTTCAAACAGAACCATCACCTGTCTGCCTTCAAACTGCTTAATATAGGCCTGTTCCAGGCTGCGCCCCAGGGCAATCAGCTGCCGGCTGCGCTTTTCCTTTATTCCGGCCGGAACCTGATCCGCAAAGGAAGCCGCAGGTGTACCCTTTCTGGGCGAATATGGAAACACATGAATCCTGCTGAATGCGATTTCTTCTACAAAAGCACGGGTTTCCATAAACTCCTCTTGGGTTTCCCCAGGAAAACCTACCATGACATCGGTGGTTATGGCTGCTTCCGGAATCTCCCTGCGAAGGTTTCTGACGATGTCCCTGTATTGCTCTGCTGTGTATTTTCGGTTCATCCTCTTCAGGACAGTACTGCTGCCGCTTTGCAGTGAGATATGATAGTGTCTGCATACCTTGGGCAGCTGCCTGAGCCGGCGGACGAACTCAGGGGTGAGTAAAGTGGGCTCAATTGAACCAAGCCTGATTCGCCGGATTCCCTCCACCTCATGTATGCTCTTCAGCAGCTCGAGGAGATTAGTGGTTTTCAAATCCCTGCCGTAGGATGCAATGTGTATACCGGTAAGCACAATTTCCTTGAATCCCGCATCCGCCAGACGCTGAACCTCTTCCATAACACTGACAGGCTTTCTGCTGCGAACGGGTCCACGGGCATGGGGGATAATACAATAAGAGCAGAACTGGTTGCAGCCTTCCTGAATCTTCAGAACAGCCCGGGTCTTGCCCTCGAAGGACTCTATGGGGGTGTCTTCAAACTCCCGCACCTTCATAATGTCTTCCACAGCATTGATGCATATATCCTCTGTCTCTGCCATTTCCACATATTCCACGATGCGATTGCGGTTCTGTGTACCTAAGGCCACTCTGACACCCGGTATGGACAGGACTTCTTCGGCAGCCTGCTGAGCATAGCATCCTACAACTGCAATAACAGCATTTGGATTGGTGCGATGTGCCTTACGGACAATCTGCCGGGACTTTCTGTCTCCCAGGTTGGTAACCGTACAGGTATTCACCACATAAACATCGGAAGGCTCATTAAAGCTCACGACCTTGTAACCCTTTTTCACAAAGCGCTCCTGCATGGCTTCGGTATCATATTGATTTGTCTTACAACCCAGTGTATAAAAAGCTACCCTCTTCTGAGGGGATAAATTCATTCCAATTCCTCCAATTGGTACATAATTGCCGCTAAAGCAGCCATGCCGGCCGTCTCCGTTCTAAGAATCCTGGAGCCCAGAGATACAGTCGTCCAGCCATGCTGCCTGGCCAAATCCGCTTCTTTCTGATCCAGTCCGCCCTCCGGTCCGATAAGCATGGCAACGGAAGCAGGCCTGTCAATCAGACCCTGCAGCACCTTTCGCAGACTGTTCTCTCTCTCTTCCTCCCAGAGGATAATCTTAAGATCAGATTTTAAATGGGCAACAGTCTCTTCAAAGCTTACAGGAGTGTGTATTTGGGGTATTATTCCCCTTCCGCTCTGCTTGGCGGCTTCCTCCGATATCCTTTGCCATCGTATCCTTTTTTTCTCTCCGTCCCTGGCATTGGCAAGGCGCACAACCGTTCTGACTGTGGAAATCGGAATCAGCTCGTACATTCCCAGTTCCACACACTTTTGAATGACAGTCTCCATTTTGGAAGCCTTGGGCAGGGCCTGCAGAAGTGTCACCTTTGTCACCGGCTCAGTGCCGCTGGGTTCGCTGCTCAGCAGTTCCGTACGTACCTGCTCTTTCCCCATAGACTGAATCACTGCCCTGTAGTCTGTCCCCCGGCCGTTGCACAAAATGATTTCTTCTCCGATATGCAGTCTGAGAACATTTTGTATATGATGTGCGTCATCCCCTGCAATAACAGCAGTTGACCCGCTTATTTGCTCAGGTTCAACAAAAAACCTATGCATTGGCTTTACACACCACCACTGCCCATTCACCCTTTGTACTTTTCTCAATAAGCTCCAGACCCGCAGCTTCTGCTGCCTGCAGTACATCCTGCAAGCGCTCCATAATGATGCCGGAAGCTATGAAGAGCCCGTCTGGCTTCAGGAAGTCTCCAATATATGAGGCAAGATCGATTATAACATCTGCAATTATATTGGCAACAGCCAAATCAAACTTTTTATTCTGCACCTTGTCCAGCAGATTACCGTGAATAATCTCCATCCGATCTTCCACATGATTTCTGCGGGCATTTTCCACTGCAACCTTCACAGCATTGCTGTCCAGGTCAACGGCAGTTGCATGGGCGGCCCCCAGCAAAAGGGAGGAAACAGCCAGGATGCCTGAGCCGCAGCCGATATCCACTACTGTATCTCCGCTTTTCACATATTTGTCCAGAGCCTCTATGCAGAGGGCAGTGGTTTCATGAGTACCGGTACCGAATGCCATTCCCGGATCCATCTCCAGCACTATCTCATCAGGAGCCCTTATGTACTGTTCCCAGGAAGGCTTGATTACCATGCGCCTGCTTACCTTGACAGGCTTATAGTATTGTTTCCAGTTGTTGGCCCAGTCCTCTTCCTTTACATTATTCAATGCAAGATGCAAAGACCCAAGGGAAAGACCCAGTTCCTGCTGACGCAGCCAGTTCAGTCTCTCCTTAATCAAAGCGAGCTTGTCATCAAAGGAAGCATCACTGCTTAAATAGGCCTTCACCAATACCTCTTCCCCCATATCGTCCAGGAGGGAATTATCTATGTAGTCCCAGGTCCTGTCATCCTGCTGCGCCAGGCGGATATCATCCGGATCCTCAATAACAACGCCGGGGATACCCGAATCATGAAAGGCCTGGGCCACTATATCCGCCCCTTCTGTGGTCGTTGTGATGACAACCTCCACCCAATCCATATCAAAGCCTCCAGTCAAACACCGAATACATCCTTCATTTTTTCAAAAAAGGATTTTCTCTGCTCTGTTTCGCCAATAAGCTCTTCAAACTGCTGAATAAGCTCCTTCTGTTTTTCGTT
The DNA here is from genome assembly GCA_012839095.1 of Clostridiales bacterium. Classification (GTDB taxonomy): domain Bacteria; phylum Bacillota; class Clostridia; order Caldicoprobacterales; family DTU083; genus DUOA01. Next base: position 12,849 of record DUOA01000057.1, on the reverse strand, counting down.
CAGCCGTCTGGGCACTTCTATATTTACCCTGACATACAGGTCGCCTCTGGAATTGCTTCTCAAATGCTGTATGCCCTGATTGCGCAGCCGGAAAACGGTGCCTGTCTGCGTTCCTTCCGGGACTGTATACTTCACCTTGCCGCCAAGAGTGGGCACTTCTATATCAGCTCCCAATGCAGCCTGTCCAAAGGAGATGGGAATGTCGCAATGAAGGTCGTATCCCTTTCTTTTAAACAGCTTATGAGGCTGTACGGTTATATATACATAAAGGTCTCCGGACGGACCGCCCATATCTCCTGTCTGCCCTTCTCCTCTCAGAGTAATGGCCTGATCGTTGTCTATACCGGCCGGTATGGTTACGCTGATTTTGCGTACCCGGCGTATCTTTTTTCTCCCATGACATTTGGGACAGGGGTTTGAGATAACAGTGCCTTCCCCATTGCATCGATCGCACACCCTGACATTGACAAACCGGCCAAATGCCGTATTTTGTGCTTGTGATACCTCCCCTGTTCCATTACATACAGGACAGGTGGCTGCATCCTCGGGTTTTTTGGCTCCTGTTCCATTGCACTCGAAGCAGTCTTCCATACGAACCACTTCGATTTCCTTCTTTGTGCCGAAGGCAGCTTCCTCGAAGGTAATGTCAAGGTTGTAGCGTATGTCGTTCCCCCGGGTGGGACCTCTTCTCCTGCGTCTGGAGCCGGTGCCAAAACCGCTTCCCCCAAAAAATATATCAAAGATATCGCCAAAACCATCGCCGAAGCCTCCGAAATCAAATCCGCCAAAACCCTGTCCTGTCGGGCCTGCATGACCGAATTGATCATATTGAGCCCGGGTTTCAGGATTGCTCAGTACCTGATAGGCTTCGTTTATTTCCTTGAATGTCTCTTCTGCTTTCTTATCGCCCTGATTCAAATCGGGATGATATTTCTTGGCCAGCTTTCTGTAAGCTTTTTTAATGTCGTCCTCTGTCGCTCCTCTGCTAAGGCCCAGTACTTCATAGTAATCACGCTTAGCCAATGGGTTCACCGCCTATATCCGCAAAAAGTCTTTGAAAAAGCCAAAGCGTTTGCCTTGGCTTTTCCATTATACCTGAATTATTTATCATCGTCCATAACTTCGTAGTCCGCATCTACTACGTTGTCATCATCTGCAGGACCTTCCGACGGACCCTGCTGCCCTCCCTGGGCATCCGGGCCGGCTGCCCCGGCCTGCTGCTGGTAGACCTTGCCGAACACCTCATAGGATACCTGAGTCAGTTTTTCGGTTGCTGCCTTGATGGCATCCACATCGTTGGATTCCAGGGCCTTTCTTGCTGCCTCCACTTCGGCTTCAATCTTTGCCTTATCAGCGGCATCTATCTTGTCGCCCAGTTCCTTCAGGGTTTTCTCTGTATTGTAGACCAGGGAATCGGCATTGTTCCTGGCTTCCACTTCTTCCTTTCGTTTCCTGTCTTCTTCTGCATAACGCTCGGCTTCCTTGACAGCCTTTTCTATCTCATCCTCGGACAGATTGGTGGAAGCGGTAATGGTAATCTTCTGCTCGTTGCCTGTACCCAGATCCTTGGCAGATACATTGACGATTCCATTGGCATCAATGTCAAAGGTTACCTCAATTTGAGGAACGCCTCTGGGAGCCGGCGGAATTCCGGTAAGCGAGAATCGGCCCAGGGTCTTGTTGTAGGCAGCCATTTCCCTCTCTCCCTGCAGCACATGGATCTCCACACTGGTCTGACCATCGGCAGCCGTGGAGAAGATCTGGCTCTTGTTGGTAGGAATGGTTGTATTTCTCTCAATTAGCTTGGTAAAGACACCGCCCAGGGTTTCAATACCCAGAGACAGGGGGGTAACATCCAGAAGCAGAACATCCTTGATTTCACCGCCCAGAACGCCTGCCTGTATGGCTGCGCCTATGGCAACACACTCGTCCGGATTGATGCCCTTATCGGGTTCCTTGCCGATAATCTTTCTGACAGCCTCCTGTACGGCAGGAATACGGGTGGAACCGCCCACCAGAATTACCCTGTCGATTTCTCCCGGAGTCAGACCGGCATCCTTAAGGGCATTGCGAAGGGGCACTGTGGTCTTTTCCACCAGGTCTGCCGTCAGTTCATTGAATTTTGCCCTGGTAAGGGTCATGTCCAGGTGCTTGGGTCCGCTGGCGTCAGCTGTAATAAAGGGCAGGTTGATGTTGGTGGTCAGCACGCCGGACAACTCAATCTTAGCTTTTTCGGCAGCTTCCTTAAGGCGCTGCAAAGCCATTTTGTCCTTTCTCAAATCAATTCCGTTTTCCTTCATGAATTCCTCTGCCAGCCAGTCGATAATTCTGTCGTCAAAGTCATCGCCGCCCAGCCGGTTGTTGCCGCTGGTTGCCAGAACCTCGAAAACACCGTCGCCAATCTCCAGGATGGATACGTCAAAGGTTCCACCGCCCAGATCGTATACCAGAATTTTATGATTGGCTTCCTTGTCAAGGCCGTATGCCAATGAGGCTGCGGTAGGTTCATTTATTATACGCAGTACTTCCAGACCTGCAATTCTGCCCGCATCCTTTGTTGCCTGCCTCTGGCTGTCGCTGAAATAAGCAGGTACGGTAATAACTGCCTGAGTTACTTGTTCACCCAGATAAGCTTCTGCATCCTGTTTCATTTTGCTCAGTATCATAGCCGATATTTCCTGAGGCGTATAATCCTTGTCATCTATTCTGACTTTAAAATTGGAACCCATTTCTCTTTTAATGGACATAATGGTGCGGTCCGGATTGGTTATGGCCTGCCGCTTGGCAATCTGGCCTACCAGACGTTCCCCATTTTTCGCAAAAGCCACAACGGAAGCTGTGGTCCTGCCGCCTTCCGCATTGGGGATTACCATGGGTTCGCCGCCCTCCATAACCGCAACACATGAATTGGTGGTACCCAGATCAATTCCGATTATTTTTCCCATAAAAAAAATCCTCCTCGCTAACTGTTCTTGTTACTGAATATTTCTGATTATTAAGGTATGTCAACGGGCAACATGTACCATGCTGTACCGAATAACACGTCCACCCATTCGGTAACCTTTCTGGAGAACCAAAGCTACCGTATTCTCCTCCTGCCCTTCTTCCGCTTCCACCTGACCAACTGCATTGTGCAGTTCGGGATCAAATGGCTTGCCCAGGGCATCTATCTCTTCCACGTCCAGTCTGGACAAGGTATCCAGAAACTGTTTCCTTACCAGCTCGATACCCTTGATGACAGATTCATCCACATTTGAAGCTGAAATGGATTCCATTGCCCTGTCCAGATTATCCAGTACCGGAAGAAAGGCTTCCACTACCTCTGCAGCAGCAGCCTGATGGGCTTCCGCCCTGGCATTTCTGTTGCGCCTTTTATAGTTATCAAAATCCGCCTGCACCCGCTGTGCCATTTTTAAGTACTCTTCCTGCTTCTCCTCTGCCTCTTTCAGCTTTTTCTCCAGAAGCTCCAACTCCGGATCTTTTTCGCACTCACAGACATGATCCGCCTGCATTCCATTGCTGCAGCTGCATTCGGAACCACTGCCTGCCTGGAAAGTATCCCTTTCGGCACAGCAACAGGCTGAAGATTCCTTTTCTTCATATTCCTCGTTAACAATTGAATCCCTTTTTTCCATGTTTTCCGTCCTGTCCTTTTCCTTCAATGCCTTCACCTCATCTATATGTACTTGGAGCCTGCTGCAGGGCAGTAACATTTTCTATGTCAGTTTAGTCAGTTTGCAGCAGGCTGCACAGCTATTCACCAAAGAGTCTCGTCAGATAAGTGCTTAAAGCCTTACCCATATAATCCATTACCGATACAGCTTTAGAGTATTCCATTCTGGTGGGGCCGATTATGCCTATGGTTCCCAAAACCCTGTCTCCCAAGCTGTAAGTGGCGGTAACAATGCTGCATTCCTTCAGCTCTTCATGCGGGTTTTCCGTGCCTATGGTGACCTTTACGCCGCCATCGTTGCTTCGGGAGAGAATATGGTACAGAAGATCCTTCTCCTCCATCAGATTCAGGAACGAACGAGCCCTAAGTATATCCTGGTATTCCGGAAAATTAAAGATATTGGTGGTGCCGCCCAGGTAGACTTCTTTTTGCTGAGACTCCCGTAATCTGCCTGTTAATATATCTACCAGGGAATTAAAGAACTTCTGATTCCTGGCAAATACCTCCCGAATAGGAGCAATATCCTTGATATCGATTTGGTCAAAGGTCCTGCCCTGAAAATGATCGTTCAGAATATTGGATACCTTTTGCAGGAAGTCGCTGTCAATGCCTTCTGGAATGCGAATAAGAGTATCCTTTAAAATACCCGAGCTGGTTACCACTACCAGCAGAGCAAAATCCTTATCAACAGGTACCAGTTGAATATGCCGGATGGTAACCTTGTTCAGCTGAGGAGCCAGAGCAATGGATGTATAGTCGGTAATATCGGACAGCACCTTGGCAGTCTGAAAAATAACCTGCTCCAGCTGCATGATTTTCTCCTGATATGTTCTCTTCACATATTCTGCTTCCTGATCAGTCAGCTCCCTGATCCGCATCAGTCTGTCCACATAGAGACGGTAGGCTTTATCGGAGGGAACCCTTCCGGCTGATGTGTGAGGCTGCTCCAAAAAACCCATCTCTTCCAGATCGGACATTTCATTGCGTATAGTGGCAGAGCTGATACCCAGATTGTATTTCCTGGCTACTGTTCTGGAACCTACCGGCTCCGCCGTAATAATGTAGTCATTTATAATAGCCTGCAGGATCTGAAGCTTCCTGGAGTCCAACTTCAAGGCATCCACCCCCTTCTGTTAGCACTCTCCCGCGCTGAGTGCTAAAACTACTATTTAAAATTATCACTTAGCTCTATGTTTGTCAATAGGTATTTCAAAATCCTCTAATCTCCGGCGGGTTTTCAGCCCCTTGCTCAGTCCAGAAATGCCATTGCAATGCGGTTTTGAAAATCAAAGCCCCTTAGGGTGGGCCGGACAGCTCTTTCATCTTCAATAATCAGACCCTGGCCCATAAGCTCTGCAATCTCCTTTTTATACCGGCTTGTCAGTGGGAAACCGAAACGTCTGTAAAACTCCTCCTTGTTCACACCTTCATTCAATCGAAAGCCCAGCATCAGGGTTTCAAACACCTCCGACTCCCTGCTTATGATTTCCTTGCTTACAACCGGTGATTCTCCCTTTGATACCTTTTCGATATATTCACATATGCCCGATATATTGCTCCATCTTACGGATTGTTCATAACTGTGGGCACTGCAGCCGAATCCAAGGTATTCGCCATTCCTCCAGTAATTCAGGTTATGCCTGCTTTCAAAGCCGGGGCGGGCAAAGTTGGATATTTCATACTGCCGATAGCCCAGCTCTTCCAGAAGCGAAGCACCTTCATGATACAGCAGCCGTTCCTGTTCTTCCTCCATCTCCTGCAGTTTCCCCTGTTTCTGCCAAAGGTGAAAAACGGTGCCTTCCTCTATAATAAGGCCATAGGCAGATATATGCTGCACACCGGTCTGGGCAGTCTTTTCCAGCGTTTCCTTCCAGTCCTCCGGGGTTTGGCCGGGTAAACCGAAAATAAGATCGGCGCTTATATTGTGAAAGCCCGCTTCTTCAGCCCATTTCACAGCATTCACAAACTGCTTCTGACCGTGGGTTCTCCCTAAAAATTCAAGATGCGGGTCCTGCCATGCCTGCAAACCCATGCTGAGTCTGTTGAAACCGCCTTCAGCCAGGACCTGCAGCTTGTCCGGAACCACTGTGTCCGGGTTGCATTCTATGGTTATTTCGGCATCCTTTTCCACAAAAAAGATCTCTCTGCATTTTTTCAATGTATCAGTCAATGCTTTTCCACTAAAAAGAGTGGGAGTTCCCCCACCCATGTAAATAGTGCTCACACTGATTTCATCCTGTTTTCTGCCTTGCCAGGATTCCATTTCACGCCACAGGGCATCAAGATAAGGCATCATTTTGTCCTCCCTGCCCGCCCAGGACGGGAAATCACAGTACCGGCATTTCTGTATGCAGAAGGGGAAATGAAGATACAGTCCTACTTTTCTCATTAATTTCTCTCCCCTGTGAATCATCAGGCATCTGCCTTGGTAAGTACAGCTTTCCTGCTGTTTTTGTTAGTTCAGCTTCAGAACAGCCATGAATGCCTCCTGCGGTACCTCCACAGAACCTATCTGGCGCATTCTCTTCTTGCCTTCCTTTTGCTTTTCCAGAAGCTTCTTCTTACGGGATATGTCTCCGCCATAGCATTTGGCCAATACATCCTTGCGCAGAGCCTTTACAGTTTCACGGGCAATGATCTTGTTGCCTATTGCTGCCTGAATGGGAATTTCAAACATCTGCCTCGGTATCACTTCCTTCAGCTTCTCTGCAATCATCCGCCCTCTCTGATAGGCCTTGTCTCTGTGAACAATCAGGGACAGGGCGTCCACCACTTCACCGTTCAGGAGAATATCCAGCTTAATCAAATCTGCTTCCTGATAGCCCAGAACCTCATAATCCAGTGAGGCATAGCCCCTTGTTCTGGACTTCAGGGCATCAAAGAAGTCATAGATTATTTCATTCAAAGGAAGCTCATAGGTGAGAATTACCCTTGTTTCCTCCATGTATTCCATCTGCCGGTAGGTACCCCTGCGTTCCTGACAAAGCTCCATGATTGAGCCCACATATTCGGAAGGGGACATTATTTGTGCCTTCACCACCGGCTCCTCTATGAACTCAATCTCATCAACGGGAGGAAGGTTGGTGGGATTGGCGATTTCAACCAACTGGCCGTCTTTTTTCAGCACCTTGTATATAACGCTGGGGGCAGTGGTAACCAAATCCAGATCATATTCTCTTTCCAGACGCTCCTGAATTATCTCCATATGCAGAAGGCCAAGAAAACCACAGCGAAAGCCAAATCCAAGGGCTGCTGATGTTTCGGGTTCAAAATTGAGGGACGCATCATTCAGCTGCAATTTTTGCAGGGCATCTCTCAAATCCTCATAGTCGGCACCATCGGCTGGGTAAATTCCGCTGTATACCATAGGCGTTACCTTCTTGTAGCCTGGAAGAGGTGCGGCGGCAGGCCGGGCTGCATGGGTAATGGTATCCCCCACCCGGGTGTCCTGTACATTTTTGATGCTGGCGGTAACATATCCAACATCACCTGCGCGCAGTTCTGTTCCGGGTGTCAGGAAGGGCCGGAAGGTCCCTACTTCGTTTACATCAAATTCCTTGCCGCTGGCCATCATGCGAATCCGATCCCCCACCCTGATGCTTCCTTCCATTACCCGGATATAGGCAATAACCCCCCGATAGGTGTCGTAGAAGGAATCAAACACCAGCGCCCGCAAAGGTGCCTCTTCGTCACCTTCAGGCGGGGGAATATGACGGACAATACTCTCCAGCACATCCTTTATGCCGATCCCGCTTTTTGCAGAAATAAGAGGTGCATCCCCGGTATCCAGGCCTAAAATGTCTTCGATTTCCTTTTTTACCATGTCAGGCTGGGCACTGGGCAGATCTATCTTGTTTATGACAGGTATAAGCTCCAGGTCATGCTCCATAGCCAGGTATACATTAGCCAGGGTCTGAGCTTCAATTCCCTGGGAGGCATCCACTACCAGGATGGCTCCTTCACAGGCTGCCAGGCTCCTGGACACTTCATAGGTAAAGTCTACATGACCGGGCGTGTCAATAAGATTCAGGATATACTCCTCTCCATGCTGATCCACATACACCAGGCGCACTGCCTGTGCCTTGATGGTAATACCCCTCTCCTTCTCCAGATCCATGGTATCAAGCATCTGCTTTTCCAATTCCCGTTCAGTTATAACACCGGTCTCTTCCATAAGGCGATCGGCCAGAGTGGATTTTCCATGATCTATATGAGCTATTATACAAAAATTTCTTATTCTTTTCTGCCTGCTGGTGGGCATGTTTGCAATTGCCTCCTAATCTGATTGGTTTCCTGCCAATACTTACTTGTTTATAAGAATCCATTTTATATCATAAAGAATTGTGGAGAAAATTGCAACTGTCTTAAAAACAAAGAATGCTGAACAGGACGTAACAACAGCCTGTTCAGCATCAGACACAACTTAATTATGCAAAACTTTATACCTTTTTCTTTCTCATGGATAAAGCAAGAATGATAATGGCAGCACCGGCACTTATGAGCAGCAACACATAAGGCCAGATAAAACCGTCGTCTCCGGTTTTCGGTGTATCGCCGCCTTCATCGCCAGGGGGGTCAGCTTCGCCGCCGGGCACTTCCTCTTCGGGGATCTCAATCTCGTATTCGTTGATAAAGACGATTTCATCAAGCTTTACCGCATCATCGGGTTTTTGTGCTATTACTGTGGACACCAGTCCGCTGCCGTCCTCCGCATTGGTCACATAAACCGTTATAAGGTACTCGCTGTCATCATATATTCCCAATTCATTGGTGCCGGGTGTCTGATAAATCCTGTATGTATAAACACCCAGATCCTGGAACCGGATAGCAGGCAGTGAAGCTGTATTTTCACCTGTAATTATAAATTTATATTCCCCATCCTCACTGCCCTCCTGCATAGGATAAGATGGATCATCTGCCTTAATCACAATCTCATAGTCCTCACTGTCATCCTGCTCTGCACCGGTCAGGACAACCGTTACCTGCAGCACAACCTCTGAGGCCTCTGCTGCCTGGGCTGGAGTTATCAGCAGAGTAAGACTCAAAATGGATATGAATAATACAGCTAAAATTCTTGTGAGTCCTGTTTTCATAATCATATTCCCCCCTTCTTTGCTGGTGAGCCTGGTACCATCACAGTAAGTACCGCTATTCTCGCATCCGTATATTCTGATGTACATGTTGTAAGGGCCAAAAACTTAGGCTCAAGACCACCCGAATGCACTTTTTCCGATAAATCCCTGTTCAGGTGCAGGGCATTGGCTTCCGTAAACTCCAGTAACTCATCTATATCAGCCTGCCATAGTCCCGGATTAAAGATTGCATCCTCTGTAGATGAAATGAGCAGGCAGGCGTAGATTTCCAATCTATATACCCCGTCGGGCAGAATCAGGGTTCCCGTGCGGTTTTCCCTGAAAAAATCCTTATCTTTATAAAGCTCCAAATCCCCGAACATCTTGCTGTTTTCCATATAATGACCATACAGCAGTGAGTAGGGATCACTGAAATTCCCATCATTGCGTGAGTCGAGAAAAATACTGCCTGCAAGGGCGAAGTTGCCATAAACATCGGTGTTTAAATAACTCAGGTTGGTTTCGCCCTGCAAAACCGGATAATCGATTTTGGTATTATCCATTGTAATCCAGGCTCGTACATCAGCATTAATTGCCATCAGCTCTTCAAAGGAAGGCTTCTCATCTACTATTTCAGGCTTAAACCTGAGCATATCCGCCTGAATATTTTCAGCTGCAGCATAGACACGGCTGTTATCCCATAAGGCATAACCGGCATAAACCCCTGCAACACACAATGAAACTGCTGTAACAAAGCTTATAAGTGCGTTTGATGCCCTGAGTATAAACTTTAGTGTCTGCATGCAGTATCAGCTCCAATCTTCTTCTGCCAGCCGGGTACCGGATGGCGCTGTATGCGCCATCCGACCTCTTGCAATAAACCAGTTCTATTTATTCCCTATTAACCAAACATATATTACCGGCTGACAGCCATACGTTTTCTTACTATTAACAAAGCCAGGCCGCCGACAGCTATTGCCAGAATGAGAATATAGGGCAGGCTGTCCAGATTGATACCGGTGGCGATCTCCAGATCCCTGTGGTTTGTGATTGTGGTCTCTGTAGTTGCTGCTTCTATTTCCCCGGATTCATTGACATAGGACACTTCATATGCACCTGGTTCCGTCTCTTCCACAGTATACGCTACATCATACGGGATGTTATCAATGGTGAATTCAGATCCATCCTTGACAGTGTAGGTAATTGTAACGGTGCCGTCATCATTAATAACCTTGTCTCCGCCTGGTGCTGTAATAGGAGCAGCCTTTAAGACTTTCCCTTCTGCAGGTGCAAGAGTAACAACAACCGTAAATTCATCATCGGGGTCACCGTAGTTACCGGTTACTTCCTTTTTAATGGTTAATGATCCGGCGTTGAAGGTATTTTCGAAATCATCCACTTTTACGTTATTTTCATCCGTCAGTGTAAGAACACGCAGGAATTCCGGCTCATTCTCTTCACCAAAATCAGGATTGTTGATTACTGTAACTACCAAATAATAGGTTGCAGAGTCATAGACCATCCCTGCCGTATTGCCCGCAGTTTCAGTGATGGGATAGGTGTATACTCCTACCTGTGAAAACTCGGGCAGGTTTATGTCGGCAAAACCTGCTGTTCCGCCTTCCGCAACAGTAATAGTGAATGCAGCGGGATTAAATGCCGGAGCATCTAATGCTGCCTCGTCTCTTACTCCTGCTCCTGCTCCTACAGTAAAGTTAAAGGTCTCTGCAGGGTTTACTTTTCCTCCATTGGTAAGTGCTTTTTCAATTCTTACAGGACTTCCATCTTCATATGTCTCTGCTGATGCTGCTAAACCAAGCCCCAGTACGAGGCTCATAACCAGTACCAATATAAGTAATTTTTTCATTTTTCTTCCTCCCCTGAATATATAAATTAATTGTTAGTTACTATCATAGTAATGTTTTCTGAGCAGCTGCCTTAATAAGCAATTCTTCTGCGGGTTTTATATACCCCGTCTCCGTATAATGGTAATTACCTTTCCCTCCACCGATTCCATCGGTACAGGACCAAAATCCCTACTGTCTTTTGTATGTATCCTGTAATCCCCAAGTATGAAGCAGTGATTTACCGGCACTGTGTATGGATACTGAATTGTATCACCGGGGTATGTAGGATAAAATATCTCACCTCCCTGTACTGTTCCGTTTACCAGAAACGTCCCGCTGTCATCCATAGTGACAACATCCTTTTCCCGTGCGGCAATCCGGCCGATATACCGAATGCCGTCAACCTTATAGGTAACAACATCATTTTTTGTATATGCCTGCTGCAATCGGAAGCTGATAATCAAATCCCCGTCTTTGATTGCAGGGAACATACCGATACCGTTTGCCTGTGTTACTATAATTACCTGTGTAAACACTACATAACCAATTACCGCTATCAGGAGGGCTCTCCATATGAGGCTGATATATCCTTCCCTGATCTCCAGCTTTTGCCTTCGTTTCTTTATGATGCCTGCAATATCGGGAACACTCTGCATTTTACTCATTGGTCATTTTCCTATGTTTCAGTACCTTCCTGTTGGTATGTTTATCTTTATTCTCTTGCTTGATGCCGGATTCTGCGTAACCTGTATCCTCAATGGAAGATTCTTTATCCTCCCTGCCGGCAACCACATTGATGCCTGTTCTCTTAAAATATTCAATCAATGTATCATATCTAATCCGTTCTGCAGCAAGGCTGGCTTCATACATGGCATTTAACTCGCCTATCTTCTTCCATACGTCCTTCTCACTTACGCCTCCGAACAACTTCCTGCGAAAGCGCAGCTTCTTCAGCCATTGGCCGATTTTCGCCTGTTCCAGATTCAACTCATGTTCTTTGGGAATTTTTGCTGCTTCATGCATCGATTTTAAATCTGCATGGCCTGCCGGAACCTTGGCCTTCTTTTTTCTGCGGGATTTACTGCTGTTTTTCATAAAGCCCTCCATCAGTCTTCGCTTCTGATTCCATACCTGCGTATCAGCAGTACAGCAATACCTATAATCACCAGTGCCAGAATGATAATATAGGGTAAGGAGTCCAGGTTGATGCCTGTGTTAATATCGATATTGCTGTGGTTTGTTACAGTAACTGTTACATCATTTTTGCCCAGAGGAATTAGATATTCATTCTCCTCATTGGCCTCTATCTCATTCCCTGCTGCCATTACTGTAACCGAATATCCTGCTGATTCCTCGGTTAATGTCAGAACAGCACCGGCAGGCAGATTTTCAAGAACCTTGGTCTGATTATTTCCGAGTTCAAAATTATAAGAGTGATTTCCCTTATCTGATGTTACGCTGAAACTGAACTTCCTTCCCAAATCACCGAAGTTGCCTGTGATAACCTTCTTTATGGTTACCTTGACCTTAACCTCAATTTTAACTTCAGCATCAGCCTCTTTTCGGGGTACATTGCCTCCTGTAAAAGCGGTGTTAATAATTACATCTCCATCATTGGCATCTTCTGTCACTGTCGCTTTTATATAGTAGGTCTTTGACTCTCCGGGAAGCAGGGTTAAGCCGGCTGCCACTAGAGCAACACCATCAGTTAAGACAGGATCATTCCAGGTTTCCATATCTTCTGATACACCGGTGACAGATATGCCTTCAGGCTGGTCATCATAGACGTTAATACCGCTGAGAGTCAGCTCGCCGGTATTTTCAACAACAACAGTATAAATAAGTTCATCTCCGATTGTAGCCAGGGGTTTATTAACTTCCTTGGTGATGGTGTGTCCCAGGTTAAGATAAAAGGTCATACCTCTAATACTGAACCCGTCTGCTTGATTTAGCATTTGTAAGGTGTTTTCTTCGTTAAGATAGCTCATCATCTGCCCCAGATTGAAATCAAAAAGCCTTACACCGGTTACTTCTTTAGTGGTGCTGTCCGGAAAAGACAAGCTGATTGTTGTACCTGCCTCATACCAATAAGGTTCATAATTGGTAAATGATAATCCATAGCCAGCAGCTTCTTGACCATTGAGCATCGGATTATAGAACCTTGTCTGATTGGCAGTATTCTTATCATTATCCAATATCAGGTGAATCTCTTCGTTTGCAGCTATGTATACGCCTACAACTGTGTAATGATCATTTG
>DUOA01000056.1 GCA_012839095.1 Clostridiales bacterium | reverse complement strand
CCACCATATCCGATAAAGATGCCATGGTCTGGATATATAATTCAGCTTTTGTCAGTGTCCCTGACCAGGTGATTGCACTTTGTCCCGATACACTGGTAAATGTCGTGCCTACTTCAGCAGGCGGCCAGATGCTGAACCATCGCTGATCTCCTCCTGTACTCTCAAGATACAGCATCATTGTTACATCATCGGTATCATCGACAAATCGCGCATAAGCACCATAGCTGTAAACACCCTGCCCTTTGGCTTGCAATATGGAAAGCACATTTGCCACCGGTGATCCCCACTGGCCGCTTCGCCCGGATACATAGGCAGCATTATTGCCGGAATTTACGCTGTCTGTGGTAATAGATACATTAGCTGCCTGCCACGACCAACCTGTCAGTCCTCCTTCAAAACCAGGATTTAAGATTAGGTTTTCCGGCTCTTCAGGTTCAACCTCCCAGTTTTTGATTACTTCGCCAAGTGCATTCAGGTTGTCCGTATTAATTGTGCCATCTAAGTTTAACGTCGGCTCTATGTTGGATGCTGCCTCGGCGTGCTCATTCCATGCATATATGAGTACTGTATTGGCAGGGTTCTTGTCCGGGCTGGCTGCTGTCCAATCCATGGCATTTTTGACATAAACCTTTAACTGCTCAGTGGAAATCGGCTCTTCAGTTGGACCCCATGCACCCCATGAAGGTGGGTTTGCATGCCGGGGCTGGTCATTTACACCCAGGCTGACCAGAGGTATGGTATTTGCTGTACCTGCATAATTATATACTACACCGGCTTCAACAGCCGCATACTCACTGGCTGCATCCAAAAAGTCCGTATAATAGGGCTGATTGGTCATGCCCACAACATATGGATTGCCAAGCCCTGCAGCTATGGACCGTGAGCGTAAATAGTCGATATCGGTTTTGCTCCAGTTATGCATATTCATTATATAAAACAAAGGCCTGTCATCATGTACCCGAACATAGAAGCTGTCCCCAAAGTATTCAAGAATGCGGGCAACACGCTGCTCCCAGTTCTCATAATTGCCTGTCGGAGAACCTTCAATAATACAATACTTCAAATTTTCCTTATCCGGATTTTTTCGGAAAAGATCAAATACGCGGGGAAGGGGCATATGCCAGTTGGTATCCATATCCAGATAGGCTATATAATCAATTTGAGCACTATTGGCGTATGCTATCTGCTGCGCAACTATATCAGCTTCATTATCGTCAGCAGCTACCAATAGAAACTTTTCAGGGTTATCGGCTGCAAAGGTCAGCCCGTCTGAATATGAGTACATCTTAGAATAATCATTCATATCATCCACAATACGAGTGAGGTTATCTCCCTCTTCATTCATAACCCAGTATTCTATTCTCATAATCTGAGGATTAAGCGGAGTATCATCGGTTTTGGCAATTTGGATTTTTACGTAATGAATACCAAATTCATAGGAAGAGGAGATGTTTACTTTTTGCCAGTTAACTGCATCGTTAATCTTGTAGGAGCTTTTGCCGGATAGTCCCGGTTCAGGAGCTTCGGTGTAAGTTACACCGTCTGCAGAAGTAAAGATTTTTATATCGTTGTCGATATCGAAATCCTTAGTATCGTCAAATGCAGCATAAATGCGTACATTTGTAATATCAGTATCTGAGTGATAGACGATCTCTTGCACAGTGTTTTCCTTCCTGGCCAGTCGGCTGGTATCGTTTTCACGAATGGCGTAGAAAGGAAGCCTATGGTTCCATTCGGGCGGTGTTAAACTGATTTCATCATATGTCTTGTTTTGCCCAGTTAAGCCTGAATAATTGATGATACCTATTAGAGGACGTTCTTTATGCCCCGAACTCACAGCCCGGGCAGTTTTTTCCCCGCCAGGAAGACCCGACGACAATGCCGGCTGACAGATGCTCAAGCCTAAGGTAAGCATCAGCGTCATACTTAACACACGTTTTAAGGTAAGAATAATAATGCTGTTTTGCCTG
>DUOA01000055.1 GCA_012839095.1 Clostridiales bacterium | reverse complement strand
CCGGAAGGGGCTCGAACCCTCGACCTCCAGCGTGACAGGCTGGCATTCTAACCATCTGAACTACCGGGCCAGAATGAAAGTCAGAACCCAGAGCACATAAGTCTCCAAATTCTAACTTTCCAAATAAATGGTGACCCCTAGGAGATTCGAACTCCTGTTACCGCCGTGAAAGGGCGGTGTCTTAACCACTTGACCAAGGGGCCATTTGGTGACCCATCGGCGATTCGAACGCCGGACACCTTGATTAAAAGTCAAGTGCTCTGCCAACTGAGCTAATGGGTCCCGTAAGGGCACGGATTATATGATACAACAAGTGACTTTAGTTGTCAACAATAAATTATTGTTTTTTCCTGGAAGGAGTATATACTTCAAAACTGCCGCTGCCCTATTCCGCTCCTATAATATCTTCCCTATAAGTGGGTTTGACTGTACGGCCGGGTTCCAAAACCAGGAACTTGTCCTGCTCCCAGTTCCCATCCATCATAGCCTTCAGCAGACTGTCAGAGCCGGGAACCACTTCCGAGTTCCAGTTTAGAAACTCTGCACACTCATGGGTGTATTCTATATATTTTTCTGTAGACAGCTGAGACCAATCGATGAATATGGCATGTTTATATTCCTTCATCCAGTTTTGCTCCATATCCATCAGATACTGGGCATTGTCTTCACCGTATTTTTCAGCATAATCCCTGTACAGCTGTTCATACCGCTCCTTTCCCGGTTGAACGGAATGCTCAATCCAGCCGGGTGAATACCAGTAGATGCCGCCATTCCTGTTTTTAAACATATCCTGGTATTTTTCCCTGGAGCCCAGCAGCAAGGTAATGCAGTCATGACCCCGGGGAATGATAAGCGGAGTCTTCCTGCTTCTCACCCCTATGATTCCATTGCTGCACAAACCATAGCCCAGGCAGATTCCATCATATTCCTCTTCTTCTCTTTCCACTGAGTCAATGGCATCCTGCAGGACCCTGCGGAGTTTGTCCGGTTCGTTGTGAAGGGCCTGCTTAAGCCAGAGAATGTCAATGATGTTTTCCGAGCGGCTGGCAAGGTAATACATTTCCCGCATCAGTACTTTGCATGCTATAATTTTCAGCTTCATATACAGTATATATACTCCTTCTATGTCAGCAAGTCACAGCTCCACAGCAGACCAATGCGGATGCCTCACTGCCTGAATGGGTTTGTACACATAATAATAGCAGAAAAGCAGCATCCAGGCAACGTTTTTTCCACAAACTTATCCACAATATTGGAGGCTTATCCACAGAAATCATCAAAAAAAGTGGATAAGTCTGCAGGAAATAAAAAAGCCCCTCCTGTATCCAGGAAGAGCCTGCAGCAAATCAAGCAGCATTATTTGCCTGCAAGGTAATCATTTAATGCATTTATCAGTGCATCTGCATCAATGCCATGTACAGCGGCTGCATCCTCGATGCTTTCACCGCTTGCGGACGGGCATCCCAGACAGTACATGCCAAATTGCATAAATATAGGAGCTGTTCCCCGATCCAAACGCAGGGCTTCAGCGATAGTCATCTCTTTTGTAATAACTGCCATATCAAAACCTCCTTCATTTTCTCTCTTTATCATACACTTACTATTTGTGTTTAGCAAGACCCTTATTCTCTCTTTTTTTTACATATTCGGCCGGCTGAATTAATAATACAATGCCTGTGCCGTAAATATATATATTGAAATTATCCCCTGTTGTGATAAGATAATTAATACATACATATTACTGTTGAAGCCGCTGTTGAAAAACAGTTATTTTTTTCCGGAGCAGCTGTAAACAAAGGATGATGACCAATGATCTCGTGCAAGTTTTCTGAGAACTTTCAGATTTTCGATATTACGCCTGTTGAAAACCTGTTTATACATGAATTCATGCTGAAAGCCCCCGGCGATTTTGTTAAGGTATACCTCTATGGCCTGATGCAGTGCTATCAACAGCAAGGTTCAGAAATCACCATAGAGTCTTTTTCTCATGCCCTGGGAATGGACGGCCAGGCCATCGAGAATGCCTTTCATTACTGGGGAAGGCAGGGCATCCTGTGTTTTAACAAGGGTACTGACAATAAAATACATATTGAATACTATAACATTAAAGATGTTTTGTACAACAAGGGGCTTAACAATGATAAAACCATGTACAAATACAAGGACTTCAATCAGAACCTGCAGCAGATTTTTGATACCCGCCTGCTGACCCCCCAGGAATACCTGCGTATCTATGACTGGATAGAGGTACTTAACCTGCCCATGGAAGTGGTTTTGATGATGATTCAGTTTTATATATCCAGAATGGGCAATAAGGTACATATAAATTACCTGGATAAGGTGGCTGCCGGCTGGGCCAAAGACGGCATCGACACCCTTCAGAAAGCTGAGGAATACATAAAGTCCAATGACTCCTGCTTCAAGGAAACCATTGCAGTGCTTAAGTATCTGGGTATCCATCGTTCCCCCTCACAGGCCGAGCTGGACCTCTATAAGAAATGGAAAAGCTGGGGCTTCAGCCTGGATTCCATAATGCTGGCATGCAGGGAAACCACCAAGGTGCAGTCTCCCACTTTTGCATATCTGGATAAAATACTTGCCAACATGAGAAGCAGGGATGTTACCACTCCGCAGGAGGTAAGGCAGCACCTGGACTACAAGGATGATATTTATACACAAATAAAGGATGTATACTACCAGCTTGGATATAAAAATACAAGCCCGGTACCGGCGCATCTGAACATGTACCAGGAATGGACAAACCGGTATGGCTTGTCTCATGAAATGATCCTGCTGGGCTGTGAACAGTGTGTCCGAAAGAGGGCAACAACCTTCGAGAATCTGGAAGATGTTCTGAAACAGTGGATGGATTTAGGCCTTACCAGTGTTTCCGAATTAAAGAGTTACCTGTCCAGGCAGAAAGCCATAGACAATGAAATCAAAGCCGTGCTGGAGCGGGCAGGGGAATCCCGTCCTGTGGAGGCCCGGGATCGCAAAGCCTATCTGCAATGGACTGAAAACTGGAAGATGCCTTTTGAGGTGATTCTTCTGGCAGCAGAGTATTCCGTCCTGTCCAAGGACAAGATACCTTATATGAATTCCATCCTGAACAACTGGCACAATAAGGGCATCGATAATATAAAGGCAGGAAAAGAAGAACGTGAACGTCATTTGAAGGCCGTGGAGCTCCTGGGCGGCGACAGCGGAAAAGGTTTGAAGAAAAAGCTGGACTTCACCCAGTTTCCCCAGCATACCTATACCGATGAAGAGATTGAGAGTTTATATGAGAATATTGAAAAGTAATGTATGGGTGTTATAGGATATGAAGGACAGATTGCTGAAAGAAATACTAAGGGAATATGAAGCATACCGCCTGGAACAGTACGATATGCTGAAACAGCGGGAGGCGGAGGTTCTGGCCGCCCTGCCCGAGCTGGCCGGTCTGCGCCAGTCTCTGGTAAGCTCCCTGGCCCAGAAAGCCCGTTCCCTGATCCTTAATCCGCAGGAAACCCATGAAGAGGAAGAAGCCCAAGACAGGATAAGTGAAATAAAGCAGAAGGAAAAGGAGCTCCTTCTGGCAAACGGCTATCCGGAAAACTACCTCACCCTTCACTACCGCTGCCCTGACTGCAGGGATACCGGTTATGTGGGAGAGTTAATCAAAGAAAAATGCAGCTGCCTGATACAGCAGCTTGTGGAACGTTCCTACCGTTATTCTGAACTGTCAGGCCTTGACAAGGAAAATTTCGATACCTTTGATGCCGATGTATTTCCTGACCTTCCCCTGCCCGGGACAAATCTGACACAGAAGGAATACATGAAGCAGCTGAAAAATGTGCTGTGGAAATACCAGGAGGAATACCCCCATAATTCAAAGAAAAACCTTCTCTTTACCGGAAAAACAGGCCTGGGAAAAACCTTTCTTCTGAACTGCCTGGCTAAGGCCATCCTGGATAAGGGCGGCACGGTCCTTAAGATTACATCATACAATCTGTTCGAGCATTTGTTTCGAAGCGGATTCAGCGACAGTGAAGCAGAGCCTCTGATGATAAAGGAAAGCATATTTAAGGTTGACGCCCTTATCATCGATGATTTGGGTACTGAAACCCGCCGAAACAATTTTACAGCCGAAGAGCTTTTTAATATTCTTAATGAACGATATTTACAAAGAAAGCATACCTTTCTCTCCACCAATCTTTCCCTGGCAGATCTTCGGGAATACTATTCAGACCGGGTAACCTCCCGGCTCTTTGATGTTCAAAACACCATGATCATCCGCTTTCAGGGACGGGATATCCGGCTGAAGAGAACGCGCTAATATTCCACCCGGTTTTTTTCAAAGCTGACAAATTTGGTAAACTGGCCCAGCCATACCAGTTCCACGGTTCCGGTTGGGCCGTTTCTCTGCTTCGCAATAATTGCCTCGGCTATATTCTTCTTTTCTGTGTCCGGGTTATAATATTCATCTCTGTACAGAAATACAACCAGGTCAGCATCCTGCTCAATGGCTCCTGATTCCCGCAGATCACTGAGCATGGGCCGGTGATCCTGTCTTGATTCGGGACCCCGGCTGAGCTGAGACAGGGCAACAACAGGCAGATTCAGTTCCCTGGCCAGTGCCTTAAGCGAACGGGAAATTTCCGATACCTCCTGCTGCCTGGACTCAGCCTTCCCACGTCCGGACATAAGCTGCAGATAGTCTATAACAACAAGACCGATATCATGCTCCATCTTCAGCCTTCTGGCTTTGGAACGCACCTCCATGGCAGATATACCGGGCGTGTCATCAATGAAGATAGGTGCCTGGGACAAAGGCGTGGCAGCATGCACCAGCTTGACCCAGTCTTCCTCTGTCAGCTCCCCGGTACGAATCTTCTGCAGCTCAATATTGGACTCACTGCTCAGCATGCGCTGCACCAATTGCTCCTTGGACATCTCCAGGCTGAAGATCGCCACGGGAACCTGATAGCGAACAGCGGCATTCTGGGCTATATTGATGGCAAAGCTGGTTTTTCCCATGGAAGGCCGGGCAGCTATCAGAATAAAGTCTGAATCATTCAGACCGGAGGTACGCATATCAAAGTCCCGGAATCCAGTCGGTACACCGACTATTTTCCCCTTATTCTTGGTCAGTTCCTCAATCTTGGAATAGGTCTCCAGCAGAATGGTTTTTATGGATTCAAAGGATCTTTTGTTTTTCTTCTGAGAAATATCAAAAATTTTCTTCTCCGCATGATCTATAATAATGTCCAAATCCTCTGAAGCCTCATAGCTTTCCCTGATGATATCATTTGAAGCGGATATAAGCCGCCGGAGAATGGATTTCTCCTCTACAATCCTAATGTAATAGCGCACATTTGCGGTACTGGGCACCGACATGGACAGATCGGAAATATAGGTTCCGCCGCCCACCGCCTCCAGGGAACCCCTTTGCCGCAGGGCTTCCGCCAGGGTTACCAGATCAACCGGTTCGCTCCGGTCATATATATCAAGAATCGCTTCATAGATCTCCTTGTGTGCATCAGAATAAAAATCTTCTCCCTGCAGCACCTCTGAGGCAGCCGCCACCGCTTCCTTGTCCAGCAGCATGGAGCCCAGCACCGACTGCTCGGCTTCCAGACTGTGAGGCGGGATGCGCTGTGCCTGTGCTGTTATATCCATCCCCTCAGCCCCCTTGCTTCTTTGTGTTATTCTTCATCCACCCTGACTTTCAGCCTGGCTGTAACCTCGGGATATACCTTAACCTCCAGCTGATAACTGCCCAGGCTGCGTATAGGTTCAGACAGGACTATTTTTTTTCTGTCTATATCAATACCATGTTTTTCTTTGAGTACATCTGCAATTTCCTTATTGGTGACCGAGCCGAACAGCTTGCCGCTCTCTCCACTTTTGGCAGTAACAACTACCTCCAGATTTGAAATGGCCTCTGCCTGTTTCCTGGCCTTATCCAGTTCCGTCTGCCTGCGTTTGTCATCTGCTGCCTTCCTGGTCTTAAGTTCGTTCAGGTTGCTTTTGGTTGCCTCCACAGCCAGATTGTTGGGAAAGAGGTAGTTACGTGCGTAACCATCGCTGACCTTTACTACATCGCCTTGTTTTCCCTGTCCTTTTACGTCCTTTAGTAAAATTACCTTCATTGACTTTCACCTTCCTTTAAATATTCCTCAATTGCTTCAATCACTCGTTGCCTGGCCTCTTCCATAGTGATGTTATGCAGCTGGGCACCGGCCATTGTCAGATGCCCGCCCCCTCCCAGTTTTTCCAGTATCAGCTGCATATTGATGCTGCCCAGGGAACGTCCGCTGATCATAATGCCTTCGTCTGTATTGCAGAGAACAACAGAGGCATGAATTCCCATTATGTTAAGGAGAGTATCGGCCGCCTGGGCTGCAATAAGCTGCGGGTTGGGGGTATTCGGCGGGCATACGGATAAGGCAATCCCGGGCATGATCATATCTGCCCTTCTCACGGTTTCCGAGCGGCTGGCAAAGGTATTCATGTCATCCTGGAACAATTGGCGTACCGAGGTGGGATTGGCACCTGCCCGGCGGAGATAGGAAGCTGCCTCAAAAGTCCGGACACCGGTTCTGAAAGTGAAGTTTTTGGTATCTACGGTGATGCCTGCCAGCAGGGCATCCGCTTCCAAAGGCTCAATTCGGATTCTGTCATCAAAATATTGGATAATTTCGGTAACCAGCTCACTTGTAGAAGACGAGAAGGGCTCCAGATAGGCCAGGGTGGGATTTTCAATGGATTCCGCCCCTCTTCTGTGGTGATCAAATACCACTATTTTTTCAGCCCTGTCTATAAGCTGCGGCGCTTCTGTAAAGCTGGGACGGTGGGTATCCACCACTACCAGCAGGGTATCCTTGTTTATTCGATTCATGGCATCCTCAATCCGGATAAAGAGCTCACTGTATATTTCATTTTCCTGCAGCTCTTGAATCAGACTGTCCACTGACACATTGGATTTATCCAGCACAATAAAAGCGTTCTTTCCGGCAAATTTTACACAGCGGTAGATGCCCAGGGCAGACCCAATGGAATCCAGGTCAGGCTCTGCATGGCTCATGATAAAGACTTCTTCGGATTGTTCAATCAGTTCCCGCAGGGCATTGGCAATAACCCGGGATTTGACCTTGGTACGCTTGGCCACCCCCTGACTCCTTCCGCCATAGAAATAGAGCTTGGTACCCTGCTTTACCACGGCCTGATCGCCTCCACGGCCAAGCGCCAGTTCCAGGGCTGAAAGAGCGCTGCTGCTTAAGAGAGCCGGATTTCCTGCATCCTGTCCCACACCAATGCTGAGGGTGACAGGTATTTTATTGCCCACGTCGATATCCCTTACCTGGTCCAGTATATCAAATCTCTTTTGCCGCACCTTTTCCAGTTCCTGCTCTTCCATCACTACCATATATTTTTCACGATCGTATTTGATCCAGCCTGCATTGATGCCGGCCGCCCAGCGGGCAATACGGGATTCAATCTCTGCGATAACCGCAGGCCTGTTGGTGCTCTCGGTATTGGCGATAACTTCGTCATAATTATCCACAATAATATGGGCAAAAACAGTCTTTTTTGCCTGATACAGGGCCTTGATCCACTTTCCCTCTGTGATATCCAGCCAATAAATCAGGAAAATGACCTTGTCCCGGCGGCTGCCGGATCCTGTTTTAACAGGGGTCCAGAAAAGGCGGTACCACCTTTCCTGAAAAAACAGCTCCTGAATATCACCGTTGGCCTTTGGATTAAAGCGGGCAGGCACCAGCTCGGGCACAAAATCGTGAATGTTCCGCTCCAGAAGCTTTTCTCCGGGAAACAATTCACCAAACTGTGGATTGTACCAGGTAATGCTGCCCCCGGGCTCAATAACCACCAAAGGCATGGGAACGCTCAAGACAGCGTTTTTAGTAGCCCATTCAATATCCTCGGACAGATTCTCCAAATAACTGTTCCATTCTTCCCTGCGGCGCTTCGACATTTTCCAGTTGTAAAAAAGCAGAATCAGAAATACGACAAATGCCATGCCGCCAATCCTGTAATCAAACAGCGTCAGTATGGCTGCAAAGAAAAGAATGACCGCCAGATATATCCTGGCTTCAGGCAGGTTCCATCTTTTAAAAGGACTTTTCATGACTCCACCTACCTTCCATTCTTAAAGAGAAACTTGTTTCTGTATCTCCATCTTAAGTGAAACAGTTGATCAAACATTCCCAAAAACGGCAGCACAAAGCCGGCAATAAGGCAGGTAATAACTGTCAGAAGCCAGCGCAGAACCGATGGTACCCTTCCGGCTTTAAGAAAGAACCACAGAAAGCTAAGACCAATTACCGTAAACAGAAAGGAAATAAGTGCCGTGATTGTAAACCTTACCACTTCAAAATTGGAAATTCCCAGACTTCCGCCCAGAAGAGATATAAGAAGCAAAACAATCAGTCCGACAACCATGCCTCTTGGCAGTGACCAATCTTCAAAAGCACGGACTTCGGGCATCTCATGCCCCGTCTTTTTCAGGATCAGGCGGATAACCAGAAGCCCGATTACACCATATACCAGCGAAAAAATCAGAATTGCAGCCGGTACCACTGCCTTCATCTGGAGAATCAGATACTCCGCCAGCTGATCTGCCGCGGTAAAATTCTGAAAAAAGCCCAGGCTGTGATAAAAAGCCAGAATCTGGCCGGCATCCACCCCTCCGCTTAAAAAATTCTGCCTGAATGTGTTCCACATGGTATCAAAAGCAGAGTGTCCTACCAACTGGGAATACAGCAGAAAATATAATAAACTGGAAAGCAGGACGCTTCCCGATGATAACAAACCATATTCATAAAAATCCAGGCGTTTTCCCATCCTAATCAGCATAATCAAAATAATTAATATGGGAACAACAAAAAAGAATATGGCTGACATTGACTGTATGTTCATATTACACCTTACACCTCGTTTGATTACTCTTTCCTGGCCTTCAGATGGCTGCCCAGTGCGGTCAGATCTCCATAGTGCTTCTCCACATCATGCTCTTCAATAATGCCAAGACGAATTTTGCCCTCGATCTTGTTTTCAATAACCTGAAAAGGAATGCCCAGCCTTTTTCCCAGGAGGTAAGCTGCAATAATCATGCTGGCCAGGCAGTCTGCCAGGGCATCCTGAGAAGCCTTCATTCCCCTCGCCAGCAGGCGGAAGAGCTCTGCTGCCGAAGTTAGGATCTCGCTTTTCAGCCACTCAACCAGCCTGACATTTTTCGCAATATCAATGTCTCCGCCTTTCATAAGTGCAGATGCCTCCCTGTATCATATTTCCGCATCCGGGCTTTCGCTTCCTAATCTGCCGCCTGATATCCGGGGTAGGAGCCCAGGTGTTTGTAATACGTGCTCATGTTTTTAATGAGGTGTAATGCCTGAGCAGCAGCCTGATCATCGGCATGGCCCTCAAAATCCACAAAAAACAGGTACTGCCCCAGTTGGGTGCGCATGGGCCTGGATTCTATCCTGGTCAGATTTATATTAAGCTTGGCAAATACCTCCAGAGCCTTCAGCAGGCTGCCTGGTCTGTCGCTGACTGAAAACACTATGGAAGTCTTGTCACGGCCGGTGGAAGCTGCAGGCTGAGAGGACAGTATCACAAACCGGGTACAATTATTTGGGTGGTCCTCTATGTTTTCCTTCAGAATCTTCAGGTCAAAAATCTCAGCCGCCCTCCTGTTGGCGATTGCAGCTGCAGGATAGCTCTTGTTTCTTACTTCCATGGCACCGGCAGAAGTACTATTGGCTGAATGCACGGGTATGCCGGGAAAATGGGATTGCAGAAAACGTCTGCATTGGGCCAGGGCGTGAGGATGGGAAACTATCTCCCTTATTTCACCCGGCTGATATTCATGAGCCGCAACAAGACATTGATGAATCGGTATAATGCGTTCCCCGACAATTTTCACATCCGCCTCGTGAGTCAGAATGTCAATGGTTACATTGACTGTTCCCTCCAGGACATTTTCTATGGGTACTACAGCGCAATCCAGAGCCCCGCTCTGAACCGCCATAATCAAACCGGGCACATCACTGTAAGCAATGAGCTCCCCGGAATTTTCTTCAGAATACAAAATTGCAGCCTGCTCAGTGAAGGTGCCGGCAGGGCCCAGATATCCGATTTTGCGCATATTATCCCACTTTACCCTTTTCCGATTATACCCTCAATTTTATATGTATAGTCACTCTTTGTCAATGCAGCAGTTCCGGCAAAAACCTTAGATATGTGGTTCTGTAAGCATTTATGGCAAATAAAAAACCGCTCCGGTAAAAAGGAACGGTTTATGTGTTTATTCAGCTGTATAGGGGAGCAGCGCTATATGACGTGCTCTCTTGATAGCCAGGGTTACCTGGCGCTGATGCTTGGCACAATTACCGGAAATTCTTCTGGGAAGAATCTTGCCTCGCTCGGTAATGTATTTTCTGAGTTTGAAAACATCTTTATAATCAACGTGGTCAACCTTGTCCACGCAAAAAGCACATATGCGCTTGCGAGGCCTTCTGCCTCTCTGTCTTCTTTGTGTTTCAGCCATGCTCTTAACCTCCTGTCTTCTTAGAATGGAAGCTCATCGTCATCATCTATGGGATCAAATCCTGGTAGTGGTGGATCACCTGCAGGATGTTGACTGCCTTCCGAACGCTGCGGAACCCCCATCCCGGTCCCTCCGGTCTGAGCAGCAGTGCTGCTTCTCTCCAAAAATTGGACCTCATCTGCGACCACTTCCGTAATATAACGCCTTTGCCCGTCGCTTCCCTCATAGTTTCTGACCTGAATCCGCCCGGATACGGCTACAAGCCTTCCCTTGCTCAGGTATCTGTGACAGGTTTCCGCCAGGCTGCGCCAGGTTACAATGGGAATAAAATCTGCCTCTCTCTCGCCCTGCTGATTGGTAAACCTTCGATCAACAGCCAGGGTGAAGGTGGTCACACTGATGTTGCTGGTTGTGGACCGCAGTTCGGGATCTCTTGTTAAACGACCAATGAGAACAACCTTGTTTAACATTAATACACCGCCTTTATTAGTCATCAATGCGGATCGTCAGAAAACGAATTACGCTGTCGGTAATCTTGTAATTCCGCTCCAGTTCCTGGGGAACGTCAGCATCGGCAGAGAAATTCATCATGACATAGTATCCCTCTTTGAAATCTTCAATAGGATATGCCAGCCTTCTCTTGCCCCATTCATCCACATTTTCCACCTGCCCGCCCTGCTGCTCAATCAGGCCGCTGAACCTCTCGACCAGGGCTTTGATGCCTTCTTCCTCAACAGTTGGTTTGATAATGTAAATGGACTCGTACTTATTCATGGCAATTCACCTCCTTTTGGACTGTGGCCCTGCATCTTCTGCAGAGCAAGGATGTTACAATTGATTATTATACCATTACTTATTATATTGTGCAATCAAAATTCAGCGCTTTTGGCTGACCAAATCCTGTGATTTACAGAATTTTAATGAGCATGGTTTTTGCCTCGTTGAATTCAATTGCTACAATTTTTTCCTTTTCCAGCCGCTTCATCATATCAGAGAATCTCTTAAACCCTATCTGGCGCTCGTCGAAATCGGGAAACTCCTTCTGAAGCTCGGATTTTATAATGCTGGGGTTTACCCTTTCAAAGCCGTTGTTCTTAAGTTTGTTCAGCTGGCCCTGCATTACGCTGACCCAGTTGGCCTTGGTGATTTCACCGGATACACCCTTTTTCTCCCCCCTCAGTTTAACCTTGAGGGAATTGTAGTCACCGAAAACCTTTATGGTATTGTACTTGGACTCAAGGGTATTGAGCAGCTTGCCAAAGGAATTGTATCCGTAGCTTTTTTCGCTGAATTCCGGACGCAGCCGGAGCAGTGTCTTCTTCAGCTCACTGACATAGAGGATGCCCTCCGCATCTGACTGATCGCTGATGATTTTCTCAAGCACCTCTAAGAGGTCCTCCGGATCGCTGTAGGAATCGTCCTCATGGGAGTTCTGCTTGCCGGAATCGGTGGTGACGGATTCCAGAAAAATAAATTCATTGCAGGCTTTTATAAAGATATTGGAGGCCACTTCAGAACGTGAAATGCCCAAAACATATTTCCCCATGGATTTCAGTTTGCCCACAAGGGGAGTATAGTCACTGTCACCGGACACGATGCAGAAGCAGTCAATCAGGTCGTTGGTGTAGGCTACATCCAGGGCATCGATTACCAGCTGAATATCCAGGTTGTTTTTTTGATTGGCCCCGTATCTGATTGAGGGCACAACATTAAAGGTATTGGACAAAAGCACCTCCTTCAGGCCGGAGAATGCCTCCTGATAGCCATATACCCTGCCAATCAGGATGTCCCCTTTTATTTTTACCTTTTCGATAACCCGGTTTAAGGTGACAGCCTTGCCGCCTGTATTTTCCAGGTCTATAAATATTGCAAAATTTTTCTTATCCATAAATACTCCAAATCATATTTTTTATTTTTTATTTACTACTTCAGGTTCTCAGGATTCAGAAGCTCCAGTTCAGGAAGAACAAAGCGCCCGTCCTTCCGGATGAGTACATCATCAAAATACATTTCACCGCCGCCGTACTCAGGTGTCTGTATGCATACCAGATCCCAGTGAATGGCTGATTTGTTTCCATTGAAACAGTCTTCATAGCTGCTGCCGGGTGTAAAGTGGAAGGAACCGGCTATTTTCTCATCGAATAATGTGTCATTCATGGCCCTGGTTATGTAGGGGTTGACACCGATTGCAAACTCGCCTATAAACCTTGCTCCTTCATCCGTATCCAGCACCTTGTTGATTCTGTCATTGTCATTGGCCTCGGCTTGAATGATTTTTCCCTCTTTGAAGGTAAGGTGTACATTCTGGTAGGTAAAGCCGTTGTACTTGGACGGGGTATTATAGGTAATGACGCCGTTTACCGAATCCCTGACCGGAGCCGTATATATCTCACCATCCGGAATATTGAGCTTTCCGTCGCATTTGATGCTCTTCATCCCTTTAATGGAGAAGGACAGGTCCGTGCCCCTGCCGGTAATCCTCACCTTATCCGTCCGATCCATTAATTCACACAGGGGATCCATGGCCCTGGACATTTTGGAATAATCCAGGTTGCAAACCTTGAAGTAATGATCCTCAAATGCCTCGGTGCTCATTTCAGCCTGCTGTGCCATGGAGGGAGATGGATAACGAAGTACCACCCACTTGGTTTTGGGAACCCTGATCTTACCATGCACCTCCTGCCAGAAGTGCTTCATGTAAAGCTCCATCCTGTCCGCCGGAACATCGGACAGCTCAGCTGAATTCCGCCCGGAGCGGACACCTATATAGGCATCTGCATCGGTCATGCGGGCTGCCTCGTATTTTGCCATCAGCTTCATCTGTTCCTCGGTACACTGTGAGAGAAGCACCCGGTTGATTTCGTTGTCCTTAATGGACACAAAGGGAATGGCACCTGCCTTATAGGCTTCCCGTATCAGTTCCTTCAGAAGCGGCGGTTCCAGGCCGATGTTTTCAATAAAGATCTTCTCCCCTTCCTTAAGCTCGCAGGAATAGTTTATCAGGTTATGAGCCAGTGTTTTTATCCTGGGATCTGTCATGTCCGTCCTCCCCTTATTTTAAGCCTTTTTTACAGTATAACCCATATTCCCGAGGATTGTCTATCAGCAGCTTAATTTCTTTGCAGTCATACTATATCTCCAAAATAATAATTATCATTCATCTTCCGTCAGTTTCCTGTATGTCTCCACCAGGCTTATAAACTTCCTGCTGTCTCCCCCGTGGTCGGGATGATATTTCTTGGCCAGTTCCCTGAACCTCTTTTTAATCATTTCCGTGGAAGCATCCGGAGGAAGGTTCAGGCTTGCAAGCAGGTTAATGTCATAAACCCCCTGGGGCATGATTCCGTTTTCCTTGTAGTACTGATAGTAGACAAAATAAAAATATTCATCAAAGACATCTTTCAGCTGCTGACGATCCATGCCTAAAAGCTCATGCATGCTGTACCTGACTGAATTGTCATGCATATCCTTCAGGGAGAAAAAGTCATTCCAGACATATTTCCGGCTGCCGGTATCCCCTGCATCCCCGAATCGGATCCTGGCTTCAGTTTTCTTAAGCTGCCTGAGCTTGCGCTTCAATTCTGCTGTAAATATCGGCACCAACCCCCATTTTACCATCCTATTGATTTCTCAATCTGCCTTATTTGGAATATATGTCCTTCGGGGAGAATCCGTCACAATCACAGCATTCCGCTTATTCTATATAAATCTGTAATAATCCGCCGGCTGCAGATCCGGAAGATTAAGACCCAGTTCCAGAACCAGCCAGCTGCGGATATCCTGGCAAAGATCGCATTTTCCTGCATATTCGGATTCGGGCTTGTATCCGTATTCCTTTACGGCGTATTCTGCCAGTCCTTTAATACCATAATGCTCAAGCCTGTAAAAAACAGGATACTTATTCGGATCCGCCCCGTGAATCAACTCATTCAGCTTTATCGAAAGGCCTGAACACGACTGCGGAATGTAATTGCCATACAGATCAACGTGAAAATGATATCTGCCCGACAAAAGGCTGCAGCCTGCCGGATTTTCCATTATACTGTCAAATGATTCCATCCTCATCATGGGTCTGTAGGTCCTGAGTGCCCGCCCTCTGAGGTTGAGCCCGTACCTTCCGGGCAGCTTCAGCAGATAATCATCGCCAAAAAACCTGGCATACTCCTCCAGGGAATGAGGTCTCCGGTCATCCAGGGCATCCAAATCATCCCAGAATTCCATCAGCCAGGGAAATACATCCATATTTACCTCTGAACAGGCTTTTATCAGACCTTTTACCTTATAAAAGGGTATATATTCATTATGATAGGGATCTATGGAAATCAGAAGACAGCCTGCTCCTCTTTTCCTGAGCTCTTTCAGTATATTCACAGCGGATGATTCGTCTTTGTACCACGAAGCATTGGTTTCAATATATTCAATATCCACGTCATTTCCGGCAGCAGATTCAAGCACGGGAAATATTCTTTCGGGTCTGAGCAGCGGTTCACCTCCGCCGATGTGAATGCTGCTGCAGCCAAGTTTCTTCAGCAGGGAAAATATCTCATCGGCAGCAGATGATGTCATGTAGTCATCAGGCCAAGCGTGGGAACTGGCATAAACACAATGCCTGCATCTGGATGAACACCTGTAATTGGTTATAAGACCTCCGGACACCAAGTAATTTATCCTTAGCATATCAGCAAACATTTCCTTTCCATCCCAAATGTCATTTTGCCCCTGCCTTTGCAGCTTACTCTTTCACAAGGCGGCCGTCGCGCATCTGGTAAGTAACGTCCACCACATCCAGCACGCTCATATCATGGGTGACCACCACAACGCAGTAGCTGCGTTCATGAGCAAGCCGGGCAAGGAGAGCCATGATGTTGCGCGAGTTTGTGCTGTCCAGATTGCCCGTAGGCTCATCTGCAAGGATAAGCCTGGTATCCATGGCCAGGGCACGTGCTATGGCAACCCTCTGCTGCTCGCCGCCTGACATCATGGAAGGAAATCGGTTGAACACAGTTTCAGGCAGGTCCACGCTTCTTATATGTTCCTCAGCCCGCTTTTTTGCTTCCCGCGGGCGCAGGCCCTGCAGCTCCATGGGATACATGACGTTTTCCAGGGCGGTAAGCAGCGGGAAGAGCCGGAAGTTCTGATATATCATGGCAACGTGTTTGCGGCGGTATGCATCCAGGTCCATCATACGGGTGGAGGTGCCCCGGTAGAACACATCGCCTTCATCGGGCAGATCCAGCCCCGCCATAAGCGAAAGTATGGTTGACTTTCCGCTGCCGCTCTTGCCCACGATGGCATATATCAGGCCTTGCTCGAAGGAACAGCTGACGTCCCTGAGTGCCTCCACTGTTTGGTATTTATTGCCGTACGAATAGCGTACGGACTGAAGCGAGAGTATACTCATACTGCCTCCTTATTCTTTTTCTGACAAGATGGATAGAGCGCTCCTGGCATTCTGCAGCATAAGGGACAGGGCTGCGCTGAGCACATAACAGATGAAAAATGCATAGATCTCCGCTGAAGCAAACTGCTCCCCGCCCCTGCGCAGATACCACACAGCGGCAGCCGGCAGCCCGCCGCATAGCAGCAGCAGTACCTGTTCGCCGAATATGGTGGCAAAAATCCGCCTCTTGTGGGTCCCCAGGCCCCGCATGAGAGCAATGTCCTCGCGGCGGCTGTAGGCAGCCAGGAAGCCCGTGACAAGCCCCAGTATGCAAACCAGGGCCAGCAGTATGGGGTAAAGAATCTCCAGATACTTGCTGCGCCGGGCTATGGAGCTGAGGGTTTCGCTGAACTGGGCATCCTCTATTACCACGCATAATCGGATATCATTGGTCATTTTTGGTCCCGAAAAGCCCCGCTTCTCAAGAGCGTCCTTCACCGCACCCAAGGCACGGGGATCAGGGATTTTAAAGGTTAGGGCTGAAATATATTTGTTATCCAGCATCACATCCAGCACCTGCTGTTGCGTGAGCATGCCGGCACCTTCTTCTCCCTGGAATTTAACAGCCGCAGCCGCATAAGACCGATAGCGGCCGGTGCTTAGGGAAGAGCCTTCAAAAGCAAGCTCGTTAAGTGCCGAACGTTCGGGATCCAGGGCACCAAGGGGCAGGGGGCAGTAGATGTTGTTCCTGCCGGCGGCCCGGGTAAAGCTTCCCACTACAACC
The DNA here is from genome assembly GCA_012839095.1 of Clostridiales bacterium. Taxonomy (GTDB): domain Bacteria; phylum Bacillota; class Clostridia; order Caldicoprobacterales; family DTU083; genus DUOA01. Next base: position 4,388 of record DUOA01000055.1, on the reverse strand, counting down.
ATATCAATTGAGATAAAAGCCGAATGGCCGAATAGGTAGTCTTCCGCATAGACGCGTATGGAATCACCCGGCTTTATACCATGTTCGCTCATAAAGTGGGAGGATACGATGCATGGCAGCCTCTCCCACCGGCGGCTTGAAAAGCGCTCTTCATTCCATCCCGGCATGAAATCACAGTGAAACTCGTCAAAGTAAAACTCAGGCGCATTTCTGACCTTGTCGGTAAAAATGATGTTCGGCTCCGATAAGAGGGTATCACGCAGAACCTCCAGCTCATAAGGATTAGTCGGAGCGGGCACAGGGTTTACCTGCCCCGGCGATCCGTCTGCCCTGACTGATACGCCGAGATAGATGTAGTTTAGGGCATAGGTGTAGACTGCATCACTAAGATGGTCAAGGTCTATAAGCTCTTTGGCAAGGGCATTTTCTATGATCAGCCTGTCTGAAAACTTACCGTTCATCTGAGCGCAGTAACCTAAGAGCTCCGTGTTATCATAAAGCTCCTCCCGCGCTGCATCGTAGGAGGCAAGGGCAGCCTGCAGGGAGGACAAAAAGATTAGAGCCGCCGCAGAAAGCACAGGCACCAAAAGTGAGCGCAAGCCGCCCCGCCGTATGGAGAGCAAGGCATGGCGGAGCGGGCCTGAAAATGCCGTGGATGATTTCTTAGGCGGACGCCGTACACGTACACGTGCCCTGGCTGCCATAAGCCGCCCGCTTACGGTCCTTTCTGCAAAATACAGGCAAAGTGCCAGCGAAATCAAAAGCACCCCTGCGCCGATCCCGGCAGCCAGAGCGCCGGATAAGGTCACGTCCGGTGCAAACTCCCTGATAATACCCCTGAAACCGTCGCTGTAGCGCATATCCACGGCCTGCAGCTCGGAAACAAAGGCATAGGCGGATTTCACCAGCCTTTCAGCAAGCCCTGTTCCTGCCAGCGTGCCTGCTGAAATGGCGGTAAGCGCAATCAGGCCGGTGCCTGTCATGAGATAGAATCGCACCTCTGCCTTTCTCGTACCGAAGCAGCGCATGATCTCAACGGCCTCCTGCTGCATTTCCGCAAACAGATAGGCAAAGAAGGCAAGCACCGTAAGCGTCACTGCAAAGGCTATGCCGGAAAGAGCCGCTGCAGCATTTTGAATGACCTTCAGCGCATCCGCTGTAGCCTGATAGCCCTGATCGTAAACGGTAATAAATATGCGCTCGGGAAGCAGCTTCTCAATTTGAGAAAGAAATGCATCCACTGTGCCGTTTTTAAGGGTGGCCTGCCCTAAATTGTAGAAATAACGCACAGGCCGCGCCGAGTCGGAAAGGGAAGGCGTATAGACATTAAGGCGGTAATCCGGATGATAGCTGACAATTCCCACAACCGTAAGGGTTTCTTCCCGGGACATTTTATCTCCCCATGCGTACATGGCAGCCTTTTCATCGTCCGGCAGACGGATGGTCAGCCTGTCCCCAATCTTCATATCACGGCTGTTGGCCAGGGTCTCGGAAATCACGCACACCTTTGCCCCCTGGTCGGCCTCCTGGTCTGTGAAGAGCCGGCCGGAAACCAGCTGCAGATAGTTCTGGTTGAACTCCACAAGATCTTCAGGCCTTCTCACCCGGCAGATGGTGAGAGCATTGTTCATAGCATCATAGTACCCGGCTATTGTCTTGTAGATATTATCTTCATCCGCATGCAGGGCCTCAGGCGATTCTATCTGATAAAAGGGCTTTATCGAAGTGCTGTCAACGCCGGCCTGCTGGGCTGTCCAGCTGTAGAAGGGCGAAAGCTGAACAGAAAGGCCGTTGGCGCTCAGTCTCAAATTCTTTGCGTGAATTACATAGATGGCGCCGGGATCGGGCATGAATCCGAAATCTCCAGGTTGGTTTTCTATGAATACTTTCCGGCCGGGCTCATAAGAGTGAAAAGAGTAGAGGCTCTCCAAAATTTCGCCGTGGTAAGGGCTGCCCTCCGCATATTGCCTGAGCCCCGTTACAATTAGCACACAGGCATCACTGTACGGAACGCCATAATCCCTGGTAACAAAGCCCGGGGCTGTGCCCATACCCATATCCGCAGGCTGCCAGAGGATTACGTTTTCATTTGCGGCTATGGCATCAAAATCCATTCCCGCAATGTCTGCAAGCATGGCCTCGCTTTTGCTTCCCAGATTCGAACCATAATCCTCCTGATATTCCATGGTAACAATGGTGGTGCAGTTTGCATCCCAATCCCGCAGCATAGCTGCACTGGCTGCCCATGTATTTATGCCCAGATATAAAAAGGCCGTCACCGCCGCGATTAAAAGTGCAAAAAAAACAGTCTTCACGGGTGTGCGGAGTATGCTTTTTATGCTGTTGCGAAAAATCATCTGCTGCCCTTTCCCCCGGTATTTAATAATGCCCTGACAGGGCCTGGCAATAAGCTTGCATGCATCAGCAAGTTGCTTGCCTTATGAGTATAAATATAGCACCAAAAACTCCTTTTGTCACTAACTTATTGCATATCAGATAAGCGCTTACAGATACTGTGCATTGGAGAGTGCATGTATAAGAATCCAGGGAAGCAGTGTGCCTGTTTTCCGATATCCATAAGCCATCAGCAGGCCAAATAGGAAGACATCGCCCATATTGGAGAGAACCAGTATCAGATTTCCCTGATACAGCCTGAAAAAGTAGTCAGGAAAATGCATTATGCAGAATCCGGCAGTTCCAACCAGTAAGGCAGCAGAGGAGTTCTTAACGATATTTGCCGCAGAGCGGTAAAAAATGCCCCTGTGAAAGAACTCCTCACACAGGGCGGGATACAAAAGGCAGTATACAAGGCCCCAGACACTTTCTGCATTTACCCCATTAATTATAAATAACACCAGGTACAGAACAAGAATGGGCCAGGCTCCTCTGGACTTCAGGACTGAAAACTGACCTTTAAAAGAAAAACCCAGCAGTCTGAAAAGGATCAGTGGAATGATAACATAAAACAAAACCCCGGTAATAATGAACTGTACCTGCTTTGCTGAAATAAACCCGGCCAGATTAGAAATGCTCTGAGACAGCCAGCCGAATAAGGAAAGCAGCCAGTCATACCCCGGCAGGCGGGACAGCAGGGGGCTGCCATTTATGACATGCCTCCGCTGAAGGCTGTCAAGGGTGAGGACAAAAAGAAAGGCCAGATATAATACAGAGGCCGTCATTCCCCGTCGGGCCTGCACAGAATTCAGCTTTAAGGAATCCGGCAGCTCTTCCTGATTGTTTGATGCCAGATTTATCAGATACATACCCAGCCAATACATGAGTATTCCCATAACACCGCTGCGCAGTCCGGTCCAGTAGGAAGCTCCGTAGAAAACATTGCCGGTCACCTTCAGCGTGATATAGATGACAATTAAGATACGAAAGTGTCTCGGGTAAAGGAGTTCATAATAAAAACTTCTGCTTTTCTCCCGGATAAATGCAACCATCCGCTTTCCCCCAGTCATTATCTTATTCAGCCCTGCAGAACCGCTTAAATCAATCGTTGGTTAAATCGCCGTCTCCATATATGGGTATGGGATCTCCCAGATATGTGGGCCTGGGCTTCAGAATCACGGCAAAAGAATCCTTTATGCGTGCCAGCACCTCACGCCGGTGCCGAAATTTCCAGCCTGCATACGGCCTGGGATCCGAGGCTACGCCGTATGCATCCAGACCAAGCTTGTTTGCAACATATAAAGCACGATATAAATGATATTCCTGTGTTACGATAATTGCTTTTTTCACCAGAAAAACATCCCTGGCCCTGTACATGCTTTCGTAGGTTGAAAACCCAGCATGATCCATAAATATGTGCTCTGAGGGAATGCCCCTTTCCCTGGCGAAGTTTTTCATGGTATTGACTTCGTCGTAATCCTTGCTGCCGTGGTCTCCGCTCATAAGCAGCCTGTCAGAAGCACCTTTCAGATACAGATCGATGCCTTGCAAAAGCCGATCCTCCAACATATGGCTGGGTCCGCTGTCCCATACACCTGCACCCAGAATCAGAATACAGTCAGCCTTCTCTTCCACAGCCTCTTTGGGGGTCAGGATTTTTTGGCTGTATGCATTCCTGACATAAAAATCTATAGCTGTGAAAATTACTATGGCAGCTGCTGTTATCCCTGCTAACAAAAACAGAATTAATCTCAATCTCTTCCGCTTGATTCCCCTCATCTTCGGTGTTTCTCCAATCCAGTGCGGCAATGGTTTCCTGTCATCCAGCTCTGCAAAATTTCAGTATCTCTGAAAAATGAACAAGGCTTATATATATGGTACCATATATATAAGCCTTAATACAACAAATCCGGCATTTATTTTCAAGTGATTCGCCGGCTAGTCAATCAGATCATCAATAGCCGCACCCGGAGGCACCATTGGATACACCTTCT
>DUOA01000054.1 GCA_012839095.1 Clostridiales bacterium | reverse complement strand
GTGGTGCCATACCAGTAATACTGGGCAAGGGCCTGGATCTCTTTCCGCCGGTCCTCCCAGTCCTTTTCGGTTACTACCCTGTTGGGTATGACTTCTCCAAACCCGCCGGACTTTCCGTCGGTGGTTACAAAGAACTGGAAGGGATCGTTCAGTCCGTAAGATACGGGCATTCTCTCCTCAAAATTGGGATCATGTACGCTTACAAAGTACTCATATCCTGCAGGCGGAGCATTCATCTCATAAAATACCAGCCCTGATGCCGGTTCGGTTGTAACCCCTTCCTTATCAATGGCTACCGTTACATACCTGGACGGATCATCTGCAGCTACATTGCGTTCAGGCTGGGTTACACCGCCTATTTCAAGTATGTAATGCCTGTTGTCCACCTTGGTAAGTGCACCCTTGGTCACCTCAAGGCCGCTTAAGGTGATGTCCTCTGCACTGAGATCCTCAACATCCTTTGAGAAGTATATGTTCAGTGCCGTGGTTGTCTTCCAGCCCCGGTGCCCGTTCTCCTGAATCACAAACTTGGCAGTATCCGAGTTTGCAGCAGCCCAGTTGGTCAGCTCGAGTTCGCCCCAGTTTACAGTTGACACTCTGAGACCGTCGCTGTCATTGGCAGTGTTGTTCCAGGTGATGATCCTACGCTCATTGATGCTTGCATTGGAGCTCTCTGCATCATTTATCAGGATATCAAAGCCATAGATTACACCGTCTTTCGAGGCAACGGAACCGTCATAATGGGGGATTTTGAACTCGGTTACGAAACCGGTATCAGTACGGATGGAACGGGCCCAGCCACTGTCTGCCTCCAAATTGACAGCACTGCTTGACCAGGGCGAATTGGAATATCTGGCCTGCGCCCGGCCGAACTCTCCGCTGCCGGACCCTGCTGGTGCAGAAAGGCGATACCAGTTTGCTTTACGCTTGTCGTGGACGCGGGTAGGATCAGTATCATTGTCGGGAACCAAATGTCCCCTGTAGTTCCGCTCGGATACCATTACCTCAACGGAATCCGATTGCCGGAGTACTGATGTTCCGCCGAAGACGCCGTCATCCGTTACCTCAACCCTGATATAAAGATTGTTGTCATCCCATAATACGCGGAACACGCCTTTTGAAGGAGTGCCGGCATCATAATCGTAGATTACCTGATCTACGGTATATGGTTTGGCCAGCTCCCATACCTGATCGTCTGCGCCGAATACAGGGGCCCTGTTAGTGTAAACCGCCTGTGCTCGCCTGACAGGCTTGTTGGGATTTGCTGCGCCGCCGGTCCGCAGCCCGAAGAGGTCTTCCGGCGCCTTGTCAGTATTTCCCGCTGCTAGTGCCGCTGTGGGGAATATATACAGTACCATCAAGGCGGTTAGCAGTATACTGACAAGTATTTTTACTTTTTGTTTTCCACTCATTATCATACTCCTCTCTTGTATACTTTTCTTTATATATAAATCTTATATAAAGATTTTCTTATGCTTGCATGAATATACTAATATGCCTGAATACTGCAGATATTAGGGAGATGAATCAAATTTATATCCTGCTGCTGAGAGCGTGATCAGTATTCATAAAATCAATCCCGAATCAGCCTCAGACTGCCGCTTTGGTTTCCTGTTTTACACTGTTATTTTTTCTGCCATTATTACTATACTGTAATCTGATTAGGTGCTGTATTAAAGCCCAGACTATTTTCATGCTGTTTTTAAATGCTGTAATCTATATGTGCTATGTAGTATCATTATTTGTGTTAGGTATATTAGTAACTATATTATAGTAATATTGTTACATATTTGAATTAACAAATTATACAAATTTTTGTAATTTTAATGCATGTAATCAAGTTATTTACATCGTCGCAACTATATCGCCATACAATAATAAAACAGATCAATCTGTCTGCATAAAGCAAATGATTGATCTGTTCTTTCATCTAATATTCAAGATTATGGTATCGCGGCCGATTGTAAGAGCACGAAAATGTGACAGGATCAGTCCTTCATAATTTCAGTTTTATTGGGACTGCTTCGGCCCTCCAGCTCAGGAGGACGGCCCTCCAATGCGGCAAATGAGATCTCAATGTCCTCTTCTGCCTCCTCCGGTGTCAGGCAGCCAATGGTAACCATATCACAGGGCCGTATCGTATGCCATACAAAGTTAAGTCCGACAAAGGGGCTGACTCTGCCGGCTGCCATGGGCTTGATGGTCATAACAGGTTTTTTTGCATTCCATATAACCTTGTGAACATACTCTACCTCTATCTGCATGAGAAAGCCCATACAATTATAGAGCTGAACATAGGTCTGAACATCATATTCATTTTCATCGGAATAGATAATAAGCTCCGGCATGTGAGCAGACAGCCCCGGTACCATGCCATGATCACGAATCATCTTCAGATAATCCGGTAAGCGATCCATGGTCTTCTTATTCTTGTTGACCAATTGCTCTGCAGAAGAATGATGAATGAGGCAGAAATCTGCGCCCAATTGACTGGACTTTACAATTACACTCTCTGCTTCCCGCCGGGCATCAGTATTGTCATCCATGTTTAAAATAGGTGTATCCACAATAATAATCTTCTTTCCGGTTATATCCTCTGCAGTCTTTACTGCCCTGCACAAAGCAGGATTTCCGGCAAAAGGTCCCATTATGGTGTCTATACCATAATTAAGAAAAACTTTAAGCATTTCAACAGTATTATCAATATTACTGTGCCTTTTACGTATTAGTTTGTCAGCGGCCGGACTGGTGTGGCTGTATCCAAGGATCCAATTGGTTCCGATAATCATTCTGGACAGAGAAATACCTTCTATCTCTGTACGAGGAAATAATTTCGCCATTGTGAACTGCCCCCCTGATAAATTATACTAGGTAACCTTATTTTAACATATAAAATACCAATTGAATCCTCTTATCTTGTTTAACTCAAAATATTTAAGCGTGTCTTGAATACGATATCAGATATGGCTCCCGGCCTTGCGGATTTCTTTCAGTGTTATTGATTCCCTATGCTCAATGGGTTTCCATTCCACCTTCTTAAACAATGCTGCAATGGTTATGGGAACATATGTAAACATGAAAATCGGAAAGGTGAAAGCATAGAGAATCTTCTTTACAGCAGGACAGTAAATCCTTTTCCATTCGGTTATAGTGGTAACCATTCCAATCATGAAAAACATGAAATATGCTTTTAGCATGGATTCCCATAAGGATTGAATTATAGTCATATAATCCGATTTTAACGTAAATCCATAAATCAGTCCGGTAAGGTTGATGATGCCGCTCAAAGCTGCCAGAATAACTGCAGGAAAGATAGTCATTGTCATATCAAAGCTGGAGAAGCTTTTGTTCTTAAATATGGATTTTATGAGTCTTGCTCCATACTTCCGGCATACCTGCATATTGCCTTTTGTCCAGCGCATACGCTGATTCCAGGACTGCCTGAATCGGGCGGGCTGCTCATCATACAAAACAGCGGATTCACAATATGCTATCCTTTCTCCGTTAATTACATTGTAAATGCTGAACTCGATATCCTCTGTCAGCAGGAAAAACTTCCAGCCGCCGCTTCTTTCAATAATCTCACGGTGAAAGAGAAAGCCGGTTCCCGATACGGCACAGCTGACCCCAAGCAGGGATCTTGAGCGGGAAAGGTACTGGGATTCACGCAGAAACCACAGGGCAGTGCCTGCAGAAATCCAATTGCTGCCATAGTTCTTGGAATTGCGGTAACTGGTAATAATGCGGTTTCCGTTTGAAAAGGACTTGTTCATTTCAGCTATATAGTTTTCATCCAGCAAATTGTCGGCATCAAATACGAAATAACCGTCAAATGGGCTTTCCGGATACTCCTCTGCTATTCTGTCCAGCAGAAACTCAATAGCATAACCCTTGCCGATTTTATACCTGTTAAATCGTTCGTAGACATAAGCCCCGGCAGTCCTTGCCTTTTGAGCGGTATTGTCGGTGCAGTTATCGGCAACAACAAAGATCTCTATCAGCTCTGAGGGATAGTTCTGGTTTTTGATGCTTTCTATCAGTTTTGCTATAACTGCCTCCTCATTCCTGGCAGCAATGAGAACAGCATATCTGTGAAGTTTCCCGGCTTCAGCCGCCCTGCTTTTCTTCACAAAGGGAACAAATATGTATAAAAACTGATAGAAGTAACAGGCTGCAAACAATAGGGCTATAATATGATTAATAAGTGAAACAGTTTTCATTCTGATGCTCCTCTTCCTTCACTATATTTTTCCTTTGTATTTTACGGCATTGCATCAAATGTAATAATTACCTTAAACAGATCTCCGTCTATTACCAAATCCAGCCTGCCGTTCTGCAGTTCAGCCAGACTCTTTGCGATTGAAAGACCCAGCCCGCTGCCATCTGTGCTTCTTGAGCTGTCGCCCCGGACAAACCTCTCCAGCAGTTCTTCACTTGTAATATTAAGCGGATATTTAGAAATATTTCTGAAAGTGATAACCGCCTGGTTGTTTACCTTCTCCAGATTAAGATAAGCCCGGGTATCAGGCTGGGAGTATTTGCAGATATTGGAAAGCAGGTTGTCAAAAACCCTCCACAGCAGCCTGCCGTCAGCCATGATGAAAATTTCATCCTCTGACTTATTAAGTATAAGTTCCAAGCCATTATCTCTCATTCTCTCTTCATACTCACCTGCTGCCTGGGTAAGCAGTACCCCGACCTCCGTACGGATGCTGTTTACTACCATGTTGCCGGTTGAGGCCTTGGATGCCTCCACCAGGTCTTCAACCAGTTTTTTCAGACGGGCAGACTGCCGATCCAGTACACTGACATATTCCTTTATCGGTCCCTCTTCCATCTCCTCCCTTTTCAACAAATCCACATAGTTTATTATCGATGTAAGCGGTGTCTTGATGTCATGGGATACGTTGGTTATCAGTTCAGTCTTGAACCTCTCGCTTTTCAGGCGTTCCTCCACGGCTTTTGACATGCCGGCACTGATATTGTTCAGGTTCTCGCCGTGCCGCTTAAACTCCCAGAAGAGCCGCCTGGTATCAATTCTGTATTCCAGGTCACCGCCTGCAATTCTCTGACTTCCAATTTTCAGCTGATGCAGGTTTATTGTTATATAAAGAATGGCCGGGATAAATATCAGTTTCCCAAGCAGCCAAATAATAAGGAGAATTCCTATATTGTGTTCGGTGATGACTATTATGAAAAACTCTGCAAACGACAGGACCGCCAGCCCAAGAGTTGTCTGCCAAAGTAAGGGCAGATGCTGCAGTAGATACTTAATGCCAAGCAGTATTCTACGCAGGATTCTATAATTAAAATGCAGGAAACGCCAGATAATAGTATTTTTCCACCATCCGCCCAGTTTATATCTGACGGCAAAGCTCATACAGGCCAGGAGCAGAATAAGAACATCCAGAATCAGAAATGATATAATTATCAATACCATTCCGAAAGTATCGGTATAGTGAATCTCACTTATCACAGCAAACTCTAATACTCCGATTACAAAAAGTATTGCCAGAAGCAGATCAAAAGGTATTTTGTCTATGCCGCCGGGAATGATATCCTCCTTTCCCCTTCGGCGGCCGGCAGAGCACATGAGAAAAATAAAAAGCATGATGGAAAAAATTAATGATGCGGCTGTAAGAATAATTGCCGCATAACGCATTGAGTAGGCAAATTGCATCCAGAATTCAGCTGTGGAATAACGATCATTTGCTGTCAGTATTTTACTGACATAACATTCTATTGTATGGGATGCTGTCTTATTATAGACAAAGGAATCTTTTGCCTCGTCATACCAATAGTCTCCATCTTCATAATGATATGTACTGCTGAATTGAACTTCCTGATTCTCGTAACTGCTTAAAATGGTTTTCCCTTCTTCGTCCTTTATTACAAAGAGGAAATTGGTATTGTCCGCTGAAAATTCATTTGCATATCTTTGCAGATCATGTGACTTATTCAGATAAGCCGGAAGATAGTTGTAGTATACCCGGTTGGCATAAGCTCTGGTGATCTTTTCAAATACGTTATTTCTTGCGCTTTCCATGGATGATTCATAAAAATCATATTCTGACAGAAAATAGATTCCGATAACTCCGGAAACAAAAACCATGACTGAAATTACAAAAAGGAATACTGCAGTTACCTTGGCCGGAAAACTGTGTGTCAGTCTGTTCATGATTCACCACCTCGTTCAATTTTATAACCCTGCCCCCATACCACCTTCAGGTACCGGGGCTCGGCAGGGTCCAGCTCAAGCTTTTCCCGCAGATGCCGTATATGGACGGCCACGGTACTCTCCGAACCATAGGAAGGTTCTTTCCAAACACGATTATAGATATCCTTGGGAGAAAACACCCGGCCGGGATTTTCCATGAACAGCTTTAAAATGTCATATTCCTTGGGGGTCAGACTAACAGCTTCACCGTCCAGAGTAACCGTTTTAGCCTTGTCATCCAGTTCAATACCGCCAATGCGCAGGCTGGATGACTTTATTGAGCCTCCTCCCAGGTGCAGATACCGCCTCAGCTGAGACTTCACCCTTGCCAGCACTTCAACCGGATTGAAGGGTTTGGTGATATAATCATCTGCCCCGACATTCAGGCCCAGAACCTTGTCAGTGTCTTCACCTTTGGCAGTCAGCAGAATAACGGGTATATTGGTCGTCTCCCTGATTTTTACCATGGCAGTTATGCCGTCCATTTCCGGCATCATGATATCCAGAAGAATCAGATGAATTTCATTGTTTCTGACTATCTGCAATGCCTCTTTTCCGGTATAAGCCTCATATGTATTGTAGTTCTCCGATGAAAGGTATATTTTTAGTGCAGATACTATGTCCTTTTCATCATCGCAAATCAAAATATTATACAATTGGCATACCCCCGTTTTTCACCTTGAAATGCTCAACTATATTATGCAACTTAATGTTTTAAAAACCAATGGGTAAATTCCTTAAGAATTTCTTAAGACCAGACAGAAACCGTAAGGGCATAAGCCAATTAATTTATGGAAACAGAGTTGACAGATCTGAAATGTCTGATATATAATATCCGGCATATATTTTCTGACTTATAATTCCAACTTATAATAACAGGAAGTAAAATAACAGGCTGAATGGAGAAAAGTGCAGCTGTCTCCGATCCAGCCTGTGTGCTTTGTATTACAGAACATACTTATTTCTCAGGAGGCAGTGGTCACTTCCCGATATCCATAGCTGTACCAATGAAGAAGGGCAATAAGGCTTCACAGTCAATGAGCATATAGACAAAGGGGCGATCCAGGTAGACTATTTCAAACTCTGACGGTGCGGATTCATTCTGTACTTCCACAACGGTGGCAGCACCGGCTTTCGTTCCCTTCTCATCCACTGCAATAAATGTTTTATGCAGAACCCTGCTGATGAAGAGATTTCCCCTTGAGGATGAGCCGATTCCCGAGAGGTCTGCAGCCTCATAGTCAAAGGCATCAACCATACCCATCCCCTTCAGGATCTCATTCATCTTCACACTGTATTCAATCTCAAATTTGGGGATTGCAGCGTTAACTTGTACGGGTTTTGGATCGGTTAACAGCTCACGCAGCCTCTCACCTGTCAGTGAATCAACATAATCCGAAACAGTTACGCCTTCATCGGGCAGAAGAGCCACAAAGGCATATTTCCTATCTGCATAGTATTTGATAAAGCCTGTTGCCTTTTCATCTTTTAAAAACTCATATTCTTCAGAATACATAAGTTCCACATTCTGCCTGGTACCATCCTCCTTGGTGAAAACACCCTCCCGTACACGGCCCTTATTGTAGATTTTCTGCCACTCTGCCTCAAATGCAAGTGCATTAATCAGGTACATTACAGCATCATACGGGATTTCATCCAGGATATCCTTTATCATTCCATCTGTATTCTCACTGACCCAGTTATTTATGTCTTTCAGGGTAGTGTCATCAAATGGGGCTTTATAGATGCCTGCATTGTACCAATTTGCATTAGCCTGCAGAAAATCCTGACTGACAGTAAACCTTTCATCATCTCTGAACCAGATGGAATTGGCAGGACTGAGCTTATACTTCTCACCTGCAGGGAGTGCTTTGAAATAGGCATGCAGATAGGGATTCAGCTCCGCAACCTGTATTCCGAATACATCCTCCATTTGAGCAAGGGTATTACCTTTTGCGCCGTTTGCAGTCATGGAAAGAGCCGTGAGGACAGAAAGAGGAGAAATCAAGGTGTTCTTTCCATCTTCCGCACTGTGTTGAAATAACCGAACAGCGAAGTCCGTAACAGCAGCTGCATTATCACCCGAGAGCTCAACTCCGGCATATGCGACATCAGCTTTTATTTCCGCCATCAGATCCTGGCTCGGGGCAACCGGCGCTGCAAGACATCCGGAGAGAAAAATCATTGTGGATGATAATAAAATAAGGCACCATACTACCAAAACAAACCGCCTTTTCATAAGAAACCCCATCTCCTTTCACTTCGTCCTGGTGTTACAGACGCAGTAGAATAAGATATGTTTCACTTATTCTCCGAATAGAGCAGAATAATAATATTGCAGGAACTATTGACTGTAATGTCGAATTTATATATAGAAACCGACGGTATATTTTTTGACTGCCTTGCTGCTGCCGGTTATAAAGGTCGTATCAGCATAGAAGGCAGAACAGATAATCTGCAAAAAGACGGATCGACTGCTTTAGAGCTGCTTCGATCCCTGACTAGGAGGAATGTTAAGTGAAAAGATCTGAAATCAACCAGGCAATCCGGGAAGCAAGTGCTGCCTTTGAAAGGCATCATTGGTTCCTGCCGCCCAATCCCAGATGGGATGTAACCGATTTCGGCCTGGGCGACTTCGCCAAAGCAGGCCTGACTTCAGTGAATCTTGCTGAACAACCTGAATACTGTGAGAAAATAATGTATGTCAGGAAGAATCAGGTTACGCCGGATCACTATCATGGGAAAAAGAAGGAAGACATTATCTGCCGCATAGGCAAACTGGCCATTCAATTGTTTTCTGATGAAGACAGCGTCAAACTTCAGGTCAATGGAGCATACCGGGATCTGCCGGTTGATCGCCTGCTGATACTGGAAGCCGGTGAGAGAATCACACTTACACAGGGAATCCGCCACGCTTTCTGGGCAGAAAGTGAATATGCCATAGTAGGTGAAGTATCCACGGCCAATGATGATGAAGGGGACAACTACTTTAATGATCCCCGGGTAGGCAGATTCAGTGAAATTATTGAGGATGAGCCTGCTGTCGCAAAGCTGGTAAGCGAATAAACATAAGGGATTCGGGCTTTTTTTACTGTCTGACAAACGGCAGTTTTTCCATTGAACTCCAATTTTGCTTTCCCAAAATAAGCTGTATCAATTTACTTATACGTATAAACGTGTTATAATTGGTTCGTTGAAAGCGGCATGATAATTCTTAAGCTTACCCGGACATGCAAATAAAGTTTATTGTGAGGTTAATGGAAGACAGCCATGAAAGACAGAATAATACCTGAGTTTCTTAGAAAGTACTGGATCAACTATCTGTGGGGAGCCATCTTTCTTTTTTTAGGTGTCTATATTGCAACTTTATCTCCCAAATACCTGGGAACAATTATTGATCTCCTTAAAGCTCCCATAATTGACAAAGGACAGGTTTTCAATTACATAGGCCTGATTATCCTGACTGCCCTGGGCGTATTTGCTACGCGATATGTCTGGCGTTACTTCATTATGGGCAATGCTCGTAATATGGAGTGCTTCCTTCGCATGGAGATGCTCAGGCACCTGCAGAAAATGTCGGTCAATTTTTACAATGCCCGAAAAACCGGGGACTTAATGGCCTTTGCTGTAAATGATATAGGTGCTGTCAGAATGAGTTTCGGACCGGGCGTCGCCCTCATTCTGAACGGACTCGGCACCAGCCTTCTTTCCGTCTTTTCCATGGTCAGAATAGTGCATCCCAAACTAACCGTTTTTGCCATGCTGCCCATCCCTATTATCATATTTGTGATGATTCGGATGGGCACCACTATCCGCAATCGATTCCGCCTGGTACAGAAGAATTTTGCCTCCATTTCAGATCGGATCAATGAAAACATATCAGGCATCCGGGTAACCAAGACCTATGTACAGGAAGACGATGAGGTATCCCGGTTTGATATTCTGAACAATCAAATGAAACAGTCAAATCTTGACCTGATCAGGGTTTCTTCACTTATGGGTCCATTGATTCAACTGTTCTTTGGAATCTGCTTCATGATAAACCTTATATATGGCTCTTCGCTGGTAAAGGCCCATGAGATTACCTTAGGGGATTTCGTGGCCTTTAACGGCTATCTGACCATGATCATGTGGCCTGTCATCTCCATCGGCCGGATAATAAATGTGTTCCAAAGAGGAATGGCCTCCTACAGGAGGCTGGAAGAAATATTCAGCGTGAAGCCGGAAATCCTGGACGGAGCGGCATCAAACCCGGAAGAGGAACAGGAGAAACTGGAAGGAAGTCTGGAAATCAGGAATCTTTCCTTTGCCTATCCCGGACACAGTGAATATGCCCTGAAGGATATAAATATCAAACTGGAAAAAGGACAAATCCTGGGCATTATCGGCCGCACGGGCAGCGGTAAGACCACTCTGGTTAATCTGCTGCTGAAGCTCTATAATGTGGAGCCGGGTAAGATCCTGATCGACGGCAGGGATATCAATGACTATTCCCTGAAAACCCTGAGGGAAAATATTGGGTATGTACCTCAGGACAATTTTCTCTTCTCTGCCACCATTCAGGACAATATCCGCTACTTCAGTGATCAGTTTTCAGATGATGAAATTGAGGATGCCTCAAAAATAAGCATGATATATGACAATATCATGGAATTTCCCGCCCGGTTTGATACCCGGGTCGGAGAGCGGGGTGTGAACCTGTCCGGCGGACAGAAGCAGCGTATATCCATAGCCAGGGCGGTTATAAAGAAGCCGGCAATCTATATTCTGGACGATGCCCTGTCTGCTGTGGATACCCAGACAGAAGAGGCAATTCTTAATAATCTGAAGGAGGAAATGGAAGGCCATACGGGCATCATTATCGCCCATCGAATTTCTGCCTTGAGGCATGCAGATGAGATTATTGTGCTGGATCATGGACGTATAGAAGAGAGGGGCAGCCACGAGGAGTTGATCAAGAAGGATGGGTTGTATCACGAGCTGTTCAGGGAGCAATACGGAATTGAAACGAGGGAGAGTTGGGAAGATGAAGAATAACAGCCTTATGCGCCTGCTGAAAAGAGCCCTGCCCTACTGGAAGATCATTTTGCTGTGCATGCTGTGCGTATTGCTGGTCAATATGGCCGAACTGTACAAACCCCTCATTATGGAAAGGGTAATCGATGATTTTCTAATTGGAAGCAAACCGGAACGGGGACTTTATTCAATAACGGGCATGGGCATAATCTACCTGCTTCTCATAGCAGTCAGCTCAGGTTTGACTGTTTTTCAGGTCAATGCCATAAACCATGTCGGCCAGAGCATCGTTACAGATCTCCGCAGAACCGTATTTTCCCACATTCAGCGCATGCCGCTGTCCGTTCTTGACAAATACTCATCAGGGAGACTTATTACACGGGCTACCAATGATGTGGAAGCCCTGAGTGAGCTCTTTACCGACGTAATTATTGATTTGTTCAGGGATGTTTTCCTTCTTGCAGGCATCATAATCATTATGCTCAGCCTGGACATCCAGCTGGCTTTGATTGGCTTTACGGTCATTCCTTTCATAGCCCTGATCACCAATATTATTAAGAAGAAAATGAAGGCCAATTTCATTGCAATAAAGAGCCTGACAGGCCGGATCAACGGCTTTTTTGCCGAGAATATTGCCGGAATGAAGCTGGTGCAGATATTCAACATGCAAAAGGATAAGGAAAATGAGTTCCAGGTACTGAATAACAAATATTATGCTGCCTCGCTGACGCGTCTGAAACTGAACAGCATCCTGCGCCCGTCGATAGAGATATTCAACACCCTGGCCATCGCCCTGCTGGTATGGTATGGAATGGGCAGGATTATAAACCGCAGCCTGGACCTGGGAGTTCTCTATGCTTTCACAAACTATATCAAGCAGTTTTTTGCCCCCATCAACGACCTGGCTGAGAAGTACAATACCATACAGTCGGCAGTAGTGTCAGCTGATCGGGTGTATGAGCTGCTGGATCAGAAAGACAGTCTGGAAGACTATGACTCAGGCATACAGGTCGGCCGCCTGGAAGGAAGCATTGAATTTAAAAATGTCTGGTTTGCCTATAATGAAGGAGAATGGGTTCTGAAGGACGTCAGTTTCCGGATTGAAAAGGGGCAGACCGCCGCCTTTGTAGGTGCCACCGGTTCGGGAAAAACCACCATCATCAACCTGATCTCCCGGTTCTATCAGGTACAGAAGGGCGAAATCCTGATAGACGGCATAAACATTAATGACATTAACCTTAGAGATCTCCGGCGGAATATCTCAGTGGTTCTGCAGGATGTATTCCTGTATTCCGGCAGCATCAGGGACAATATTACGCTCAATACTCCTATGTCGGAAGAAGAGGTACAGCGCGCTCTTGAGCTTTCCTGTGCAGATACCTTTATCCAGGAGCTTCCCAATAAACTGGATGAGCCGGTTTCGGAAAGAGGCAGTACCTTTTCAGCAGGTCAAAGGCAGCTGCTGGCTTTTGCAAGAACTATTGCCCATGACCCCTCTATCTTTGTGCTGGATGAAGCGACAGCCAATATTGATACCAAGACCGAGAAACTGATTCAGAAGTCCATCGAAAACGTATCCACAGGCCGCACTACCCTGATTGTTGCCCATCGCCTGTCTACCATACGGCATGCGGATGTTATTTTCATAATAAGAAAGGGACGAATCGTTGAGAAGGGTAATCATGAAACCCTGATGGAGCTGGGCGGGTACTACAGCAGGCTTAATGCAGTGTAGATATTTTCCCTGGATATAGAATATTGAATCATCAGCTTTCTATTGTGAAATTAACCCCTCACAGTATTCCTTATAATCTGCTAAGATGTTTCAATCGATTACTGAAGTTTGCTTTATTATACCACTGCAACACAATCTTCAGCAAATGGCATTTTTCTCTTGAAGCAGGATTGCCATATGAGCGATGCCGGAAACAATTGATACAATAAAACATATATGTTATAGTTGAATCAAGAATAATTTCGGATCTAATTTTTGGGAAGTGAGTGCATGGATTCAACTCGGCCTGTTGAGATTATAAAAAACTATTTTGAAGACAAGAGCGATGTACTTACAGTGTATTTGTTTGGTTCAACTGTAAAAGGTACTGCAAGAGACAACAGCGACATTGATATCGGAGTGTTATTTATCGAAGATTCACCTCCACTCTACCGTTTTGAACGGAAGCTGGAGATAACAAATGATCTGGAAGACTTACTGGGCATTTCTGTAGATGTAATAGATTTGGAAAGTGCTGATTTGTTCTTTATACACCAGGTAATGTTAAACAAAAGGATTTTAACCGATAAGAATATTGCGAGACGAGTTATTTTTGAAGTAGAAAAGAGAAGAGAATATTTCGACAGAAAAAGTTTTTATGATGTATATCACAGTCAGGCCCTTAAGCGCCTGGAAGAAAAAAGGAGAAGATACCAGGATGGTTGAGAAAGAAGTAATTCTCAGAAGGCTGACGCTTTTGGAAGAATATTGCAATGACCTTGAGGAAGCTAAGCGCAATATTAGCTGGGAAAGATTTTCTCAAAATAAAGTTTTCAAACGCTATATCGAGAGAACTCTTCAGATGGCAATAGAGGCATGTCTTGATATCGGAAACCACATCATATCTTATGAAGGTTACAGGGAGCCGGTCGATAACAAGGATGTATTTGAAGTATTACATGAACAAATGATCATTAATGAGGAATTGAAGGATCGTTTAAAAAAAATGGCCCAATTTCGCAATGTTATTGTTCATGATTATGTTCGTATACTGCCTGAAATTGTTTACTCCATTCTTACAAGTAATTTGGCAGATATTCTGGAATTTGCAGTTACAATTAAGGATAGATACATAGTTTAACAAAAATTGAGATGTCATACATATAGATAAATATCAATATGTTTTATAAAAAAGAACGAGCTTACATG
>DUOA01000053.1 GCA_012839095.1 Clostridiales bacterium | reverse complement strand
TCAGCATTTTCTTTTGCATCTTCTATGGCTTGCGGAACAAGCTCCACACCGTATACTTTAGCAGCATTCTTTGCCAAAAATAAGGATATGGTTCCTATTCCGCAATAGGCATCTATCACTGTTTCTTTCCCTGTTAAGCCGGCATATTCCAGTGTTATATCATATAACTTTTCGGTTTGGACAGGGTTTACCTGATAGAATGACAAAGGTGAAATCTTGAATTTCAAATCGCCTATGTCATCAATAATATAGTCGCTCCCCCAAAGTATATTATTTCTGCTGCCTAAAATAACATTGGTTTTCTCTGTCTGATAATTTTGAATGATGCCGGTTAGATTAGGCAAGCCCTCCCGTAAGATTGATACTAGCTCCTTCTTTCTTGGAAGTTCACACTTGGTTACAATTACAACCATAAGCTCATTACTTCTAAAGCCTGTTCTGGTTACTACATGCCGAATTATACCCTTGTGCGTCTCCTCCTGATATACTGGTATATTATAGGTTTCTATATACTTTCGAACCAGCTCTGTTACCCTGTTTATAATATCATGCTGTATCGGGCATACATCAATATTTATCAGGTTATGACTTCTGGGTGCGTAAAAACCAATGGCTGGTTTTCCTTCTATCAGCCCGACAGGAAATTGTGCCTTGTTGCGATATCTCCAGGGTCCATCCATTCCTATGGCGGGCAAAACCTTTACATTTTCCAAATGTCCGATCCGTTCAAATGCATCTCTTACAAGTTGCGTCTTATACTTCAATTGCCCTTCATATGACAAATGCTGAAGCTGACACCCACCGCAGTACTTGAAAAAAGGGCATTTTGGTTCCACACGTTCAGGAGATTTTTGTATGATGTGCAGCAGCTTACCGTATGCATGGGATTTGGCAACTTTAACAATCTTGATTAATACTCTCTCGCCTGGCAGCGCTCCTTCAACAAAGACGGTAAACCCCTGTATTCTCCCTACTCCTTCTCCAAAAGAGCCCAGACTGTCTATATTTATTTCGTAATCTTCGTTTTTTTTGACAGGTACTTCTATGCTTTTCATGAAAGAATTTTCCTCCCTGATTCAAGTTAGTTTCATAGCTATGTTAAGGCGGGAACATGTATAGCTTGCCCTGATGCTCTCATCTTACTTCATTCCCTGTCTGTTAGTCAATTAATGAAAAAATGTGGATTGTGTAATATATATCACATCTTTTTTCTTTTTCGTAAGTTATAATAAACACAAGATAAAGAGTTAGGGGAGGATTCAAGATGAAACGACAGATTATACACATAGATGAAGAAAAGTGCGATGGATGTGGCTTGTGCGTGCCTAATTGTGCTGAAGGTGCAATTCAGATAATTGACGGCAAGGCAAAGCTGATTAAGGATGAGTATTGTGATGGTTTAGGTGCCTGCCTGGGTCACTGTCCTCAGGATGCCCTCAAAATAATAGAAAGGGAAGCACCCGAATTTGATGAAGAAGCAGCAATGGAATTTGTAAGAAATTTGGAAGAGAACAAGATAACTGTACAAGATGTGATAAAGAGCGAGGAGAAAAAATCAGAAAAACCGATATTCAGCGGTGGATGTCCGGGCAGCAGAATGCGTACGTTAAAGCAGGAAAGTACAGCTTCAAAGCCGGAAGAAGCAGGCAGCGGCGACATTTTCTTCAGCCTGAAACCTCAGCTTCAGCAATGGCCGGTTCAATTATCTCTCGTACCGGTAAAAGCGCCCTATTTCCAAAACGCAGACCTGTTGATTACTGCTGACTGTGTGCCTTTTGCCTATCCCGACTATCATCCCAGGCTTTTGAAGGGAAAAAAAGTGGTGGTAGGCTGCCCGAAGCTGGATGACCTGAGCTATTATATTGAAAAACTTACAGCCATTGTTCGGGAAAATGAACTTAACAGCATAACAGTCGCCTTTATGGAAGTTCCCTGCTGCAATGGAATTGTATATGCTGCAGAGCAGGCAGTATCGGCATCCGGAAAAAATTTGACAATAAATAAGGTCAGAATTACTTTGGAAGGACTGAAGCAGGATCTCTGATTCAGCAAATAAAATGGATAATTTAAGCAGCTGAAGGATATCCTATATATCAAAACCGAATAATTAAGAAAGATGGTGAGATATATGAGTAAGAGGATATCCTTATTTCTGACGGCTCTTGTTATGATGCTTGTTCTGCTGGCTGCCTGTGCTCCCCAGCCGGCCGAGCCGCAGGTTACACCTTCTCCGTCTCCGGCTGCCACACCTACGCCGCCGGCAACTGAGGAGCCGACAGACACCAACGGTGAAGATCAACAAAATGGAGAAGATGCAGATGTCACAACTCCTGAAGGCCTGGAAGACGGCGTATATACCGGTCGCTCGGATGAGGACGAAAGAGGCGGCTATGGGGAGATAAGCATAACTATTGCCAATGAAAAAATAACCGAAGTGGAGTACACCGAATATACCGGTGACGGAGAGGTCAAATCTGCCGAAAACGGTTATGAGTATGAAGAAGCCCTCAAAGCTTTTGAAGAGCTTCCCAAACAATTGGTGGAGAGCCAGGATGTTGATGAAATTGACGATTATTCCGGGGCTACAGGAACAACTGACAAGTTCCGAACTGCAGCCAAACGAGCATTGAGCGGCAGCCCGACCGAAGAGGCAGGCGGGGAAGATACCGGTACCAATGGAAACAACGGAGAGGCTGCAGGAGAAGAGCCGACAGGATGAAAAAATGAAAAAAGTATTGCTTTAAAATCATAATAAAAGAAGGCTGAAACGCCTTCTTTTATTTTAGCCCATAAGCCTCATAAACAGCTGATATATTTCCGGATGCTTTCTCCTGACATTAATCGGTTTGAGGCTCTTGTCTGTAAAAGCATGAACCGTGCTGCCCTTTGCCAGCAGTAAACCATCTTCTTCTCTTATTGCTTCATATGCCATGGTAAGCCTGACTCCGGCAAACTTTTCTATCCAGGTGCGGATTATCAGATTATCCTCATATTTAGCCCCATGCAGATAGGTACAGCGGGCTTCTGTCAAGGGGAGCATTACACCTCTTTCTTCCATACGCCCATAGTTGAAGCCAGCGTCGTGCAAAAATTCCGTCCTGCCCACTTCAAACCAGATAAGGTAGTTGGAATGATGCACAATTCCCATCTGATCGGTCTCCTGATACCGAACCTTGATTTTTGTTTCTCCAATATTCATCCGTTAACTCTCCAATGATTAAATTGAAAGAACCTGGGCCAAGTCATACAGCTCCTGATTGAATTTTTTTGGCATGGACAAGGCTTCCTTTATATCAAAGTCCACTATACGGTTTTCCCTTATAGCGACGATCCGATTGCCTATATTGTTTTCCAGCAGCTCCACAGCATGGTAGCCCATTCTGCTGGCCAGAATAATATCAGCCGCGGACGGGCTGCCGCCTCTTTGAATGTATCCCAGAACTGTAGCCCTGGTTTCCATTCCTGTTTTTTCTTCAATAATGCGCTCCAATTCCATTGCCTTCCCGGCACCTTCTGCCAAAATTATAATACTGGAGCTCTTTCCCCGGTTCCTGCCTTCTATTATGCGTCTGCACAGGTTGTCGATATTCAGCGGCATTTCCGGTATCAGGATGCCCTCCGCTCCCCCGGCCATGCCTGTATATATGGCGATATCACCGGCATCCCGGCCCATCACTTCGATAATATTTGTTCTTTCGTGAGAAGACACGGTATCGCGGATTTTATTGATGGCTTCAAGCACTGTATTAATAGCTGTATCAAAACCAATTGTCTGCTCCGTGCAGGCTATGTCGTTGTCGATAGTGCCTGGAACTCCGACTGTCGGAAAACCCCGCTCGCTTAAATCTAAGGCACCCCGGAAGGAACCGTCGCCGCCTATAACGACCAGACCTTCAATCCCAAATACCCTCAGTATATTAAGAGCTTTCCCCATGCCTTCCTCTGTCTTGAATTGATCGGAGCGGGCTGTATTAAGGATGGTACCTCCCCGGTGCAGAATTTCTCCCACGGATTTTACATCCATATGTTCAATTTCTCCCTTGATTAATCCGTGAAAACCCCTGCGAACACCATATACCTCCATGCCTTTGAATACAGCCGTCCTGACAACTGCCCTTATTGCTGCATTCATGCCCGGCGCATCTCCGCCGCTTGTCAAAACCGCGATTTTCTTCATGCTGCCTCTCCCCCAGATTTCTTATGTTTAATAACCGTTTTCCATTAATATGGTATGCACTTCCTCTACCTCGGTCTGCGGAACCAGAATTTCATAATAATTTTCTTCTTCCGAGACATTTCGGTAAACGGGCTTGATCTTAATCAGGAAGCCTTCCATGGTCAGTAAATCTCTTATGCGGTCGGCTGTGTCCTTCGTCTGTGCCATATAGACAACTCTCAACATTTGCTTTGCTGCCTCCTTTGTTTTTGAGCACCCGCCGCCGTAACGGTTTTATACCATTTTAACACATTTCTCTCCCAACACACCACTCAATTCCTTCAATAGATCCGGGTCCCTGCGGATCCACAAATCCGGCTTTGAACGGAAGGTTTTGTTGGCAGATTCCATATATAGATAAACAGGTATGCTGCCTTTGTACCTTTTCAGCACCTGGCAAACCTCATTCTGTATGCCCGGGCCTTTATCGCTGCTGATCTTAATGTACAGCTTCTGCCCCTTGTTACTGACTACAGGTTCCACACTGTTGCATAGCACCTTAGGCTCTTCGTCTTCCCGCAGGCTGATACGACCGTTTATTATAACAACTCTGTCTTCCTCCAGCATGGAGTCATGCCTTGAGTATACCTGAGGAAACACGATGACTTCGATTGCACCGTATAAATCCTCCAAGGTGATGAAGGCCATCATATTGTTGTTTCTGGTATACTTAATCTTTTTTTCTGTTATGATGCCTCCCAGGGTTACCAAGGAGCCATCCCCCAGTTGTGAAGAGTAAGAACTGTCCAATCCCTCATTTTCTTCCATGTTGTGAAGGGTCATAATATCCAGGGTGGTATGATATCCCTCCAGCACATCCTTATACTCATCAAGGGGATGCCCGCTGATGTAAACCCCTGTCATCTCCTTTTCCATGGACAGCAGCATTTTTGCAGGATATTCATCCATTTCCGGCAGGGTGTCCGACAGGCTGCCAATAGTATCAACTGCTGCTAAGTCTCCAAACAAGGACACCTGTCCTGCTACATTGCGTCTTCGCTCCTGGGATATTCCGTCCAGTATCTTTTCATAAACTGCTATCAGCTGAGAACGATAAGCGCCCAGGGAGTCAAAAGCACCGCAGCGAATCAAGCTTTCAACAGTTCTCTTATTCAGCCCGGCATCCTCTGTCTTATTACAGAAGTCCCAAAAACTAACAAAGGGACCTTTGCTTTTTCGAGCCTTTATAATTGCTTCTATTGCCGAAATTCCCACATTCTTAACCGCGGCCAGTCCGAACCTGATAGAATTGCCTGAGACAGTAAACCTTGCCTGGCTGTGGTTTACATCCGGCGGCAATACCTGAATGCTGTTCTTTCTGCAATACTGAATATATCCGGCTACCTTACTGCTGTTTCCCATTACGCTGGTTATTAGTGCTGCCATGTATGGGACCGGATAATGCCGCTTAAGCCAGGCTGTCTGATAGGCAACCAGGGCATAGGCAGCTGCATGTGATTTATTGAAAGCATATTTTGCAAACTCCATCATTTCATCAAAAATCAGATTGGCTTTTTCTACCGATACCCCGTTTCGATAAGCACCGGGCACAAGGATATTGCCATTCTCATCCTGAATGCCGTATATAAAGTACTCCCTCTCCTTTTCCATAATATCCGTTTTCTTTTTGGCCATGGCGCGTCTGACCAGATCTGCCCTGCCAAGAGAGTACCCCGCCAGTTCCTTGACGATCTGCATTACCTGTTCCTGATATACCATACATCCATAGGTTACTTCCAGAAAGGGAGTCAGTTTATCATCCGTATACTCAATTGAATCCGGATGGTTCTTATTGGCGAGGTATCTGGGTATCTGATCCATCGGCCCGGGACGATACAGGGAAATTCCCGCTATAATATCCTCAAAGGTGGATGGTTTGAGCTCCTTCATAAACTGCTTCATACCGGAGCTTTCCAACTGAAATACACCATCCGTATCTCCCTGGCTCAGCATTTCATAAACTTTGGGATCATCAAGGGGAATTGAATAGATATCTATTTTTTTTCCCTCATTTTCCTCTATCAGGGAAAGGGTATCCCTGATTACGGTGAGATTACGCAGCCCAAGAAAGTCCATCTTAAGAAGGCCTAATTGCTCAAGGGTCCCCATGGGAAACTGAGTGGTGATACAATCATCATTTTTTTGCAGGGGAACGTATTCCGTAATCGGTTTACCGGATATGACTACGCCGGCTGCATGAGTAGATGCATGCCGGGGTAGTCCTTCCAAGCTTTTTGACATATCAATCAATATGCGGGAGTGTGGATCTTCCTCATACAGCATCTTCAGTTCGGGATTAATCTCCAAAGCTTTTTCTATAGTCATGCCTATCTGCATGGGTATCATTTTGGCAATCTTGTCCACTTCGCCATAGGGACGATTCAGTGCCCGGCCCACATCCCTGATAGCTGCCCTGGCAGCCATGGTACCAAATGTAATAATCTGGGCTACCCTATTCTCTCCATACTTCCGGATTACATAATCAATAACCTCCTGCCGGCGTTCGTAGCAGAAGTCAATATCTATATCCGGCATGCTGATGCGCTCGGGATTGAGAAAGCGTTCAAAGAGCAAGCCGTACTTCAGTGGATCTACCTGAGTAATTTTCAGGGCATAGGCAACAAGGCTGCCGGCAGCACTTCCCCTGCCGGGCCCTACCACAATACCATTGTCTCTGGCATATTTTATGAAATCCCAGACAATCAGGAAGTAGTCAACATAGCCCATGCCGGTAATGGTTTGCAGCTCATATTCCAGTCGTTCTCTGATTTCCTGCGTAATTTCGGGGTAGATTTGCTTAAGACCCTGATAACAAAGCTCCCTCAGATAATCTTCAGCAGTATATCCATCGGGAACATCATATTTGGGCATATGCAGAGTGTCAAAGTCAAATTCCACATTGCAGCGTTCCCAGATTTTTCGCGTGTTTTCCAGGGCGTCCGGAACATTACTGAACAAAAGCTCCATTTCCTCCCCGGATTTCAAATAGAATTCAGAAGTTTCAAATCGAAGCCTGTCCTCATCCTCGATGGTTTTACCTGTTTGAATGCACAGCAGAATCTCGTGGGCTTTTGCATCCTCCGGATTGACATAGTGAACATCATTGGTTGCAACCAAAGGGATTCCAGTTTCTCTGCCCAGCCGCAGGAGTTCGAGGTTGATTTCTTTCTGACCGGGAAGGCCGTGTTCCTGCAGTTCCAGATAGAAGCTGCCCTGTCCGAACATTTGATTCAGGCGCAGGGCAGCAGCCTTTGCATCCTTAAACCTCTTTTCTTCCAGCAGGCTCGGTATTTCGCCTGCCAGGCAGCCGCTTAACCCAATTAGTCCTTCGGCATGGGCAGACAGGGTATCGTAATCTATACGGGGTTTGTAATAAAAACCTTCTGTAAAACCCAGAGAAGACAAAGCCATCAGATTCCGGTATCCAACTTGGTTCTCTGCCAGTAATACCAGGTGAGTATAATGCATATCAGCCCGGGAGTCCTTGTCTCTCATTCCCCGGGGTGCAAGGTACACCTCACAGCCGATAACCGGTTTAAGGCCCCTGGCTTTTGCCTCTGTATAAAATTCCACCACTCCATACATGGCGCCATGATCGGTAATTGCAATGCCAGGCATGCCCAGTTCCTTGCATCTGTCCAGCAAATCAGCAATCCGGCCGGCACCGTCCAATAAACTGTATTCAGTATGGACGTGAAGATGGACGAAATCCTTCATTCTTATCTACTCCTATAAATCCGCCTACTTCCTCATAGCTTTCGCAGCCAGCATAGCCTTAGCTATCAATGTCTTCTCACGATAAACGCATATTTCCGCCTTGTTGTACATCCTTCCCTCTTCCACCGGTATTACATCAATTTCCAGCATGTCTTCCAGCTGAACAGGTTGAACGAAGAAAACGGTAAAGGTATCCACCACAATATCTGTCTGACGAAAATATTTCAGGGCTACTATTGCTACAGTTGACATCAGCATGGTTAAGGCACTCCAGCTGGCAGTACCCATATGGCTGGTCAGCATTGGTGTTACCCTGCCTGAAAAGCGCATTCGATTTTCCATCCGTTTGCTTCCAAATTGGGCTAAAACCACATCTTCCAGCGTTTCACCCATTTGAGGCTGATTATTCATGTATTGAATTGCCTTAATTACATCCTGACGGCTGATCACACCGATAAGCCTGCCTTCTTCTATTACGGGCAGCAGTTCAATGCCTTCCCAAATCATCATGTGAGCAGCGTAGGCTATGGTAGTTTTTCTGGTTATGGTAATGGGATCCGGGGTCATATACTCACATATCAGACCCGATGACGATTCCTGCACATCTTTCGGGGTAAGAACTCCGACTATCCTGCCTGCCCGGTTCAGCACGGGAAAACGGCTGTGGCCGGTTTCCTTCAAGAGACTCCTCCATGCACTTATAGGTTCATCATCATACAGGTATTTGGGCTCTTCAATCATGATGTCTTCAGCCAGCAGGATTTCTTTCTTGATTAATCTCTCAGAAATAGCCTGATTTATCATAGTTGCTGTGGTAAAGGTGTCATAGGTGGAAGAAATGACAGGCAGTTCCTTCTCATCCGCCAGCCTGCGGATTTCATCACTGCACTGAAAACCACCTGTTATAAGTACGGCACAGTTATGTTCCAGAGCCAGACGAAAGGCTTCTTCCCTGTTGCCGACAATTAGCAGGCTGCCGGAAGACAGATATTTTACCATGGCATCCGGTGTCATAGCCCCGATAACAAATCGGGTCAGAGTTTTGTTCAGACCCCCGTGCCCGCCCAGGATTGTTCCATCCACCATGGCTGCAGCCTCAGCAAAGGTCAGACGTTCGATACCCCGTTTTTCATCCTTTTCTATTCTGATGGTGCCCATACGGGGAAAGGTCTTTACGTATTCCCGGTTTTCTGCTTCTTTTATGGCACGGTATGCCGTTCCCTGACTGACCCCCAGTTCACGGGCAATTTTCCGCACTGATATGCTGGCTCCGGGTTCCAGGGCCATAATATACTGAATGATTTGATCATGTTTCGTGGTCATACTTCATTTCCTCTTTTGCAAATATTTCTACCGCCATTCTACCATGAGACATGGGAATATGGCAAGAAATCCAAAAAGACAGGCAGCAAAGCTGTAGTTTTCTTCTACTGGACAGAAACAATGCTTAAATAGATATGTTTTATGATTACCCTAAGTATCAGGATAAGAGGCACAGCTAAAAACATCCCGGCCACTCCAAAGAAGAGTCCTCCTGCCCAAAGGGACAGAATAATATATGCGGGATGAAGATCTACCGCTCCGCTCAAAATTTTCGGCGTTATAAAAGCATTCTCCAGCTGCTGGATCATAAGTATGCCTGCCAGGGTCCATATGAACTTTTTAGTGCCTCCCAGATAAGCAACCAGGAGAGCAGGCACTGCTCCCAGCCACGGCCCGAAGTAGGGAATGAATTCCAGCATTCCTGCCAGAAATCCCAGTATCAGGGCATAGGGAAGCCCAATAAGCAGGTATACAGCTGTGGTCAGAATACCTACTGTACCTGCAATAAATACTTCCCCTCTGATAAAGCAGTGAAGAATGTGATTTATTTCTGATACTGTCTGTAAGATCGTCCTTCTTGAAGTTAATGGAATAAAGCCGGTAAGGATCCGGCAAAAATACTCCCGATCTTTTAAAATGTAAAATCCTAAGATTAGTTCAATCAGCAATGAGGGAAGCAGGGATACAGCTGAGACAGCATGCTCCAGAAACCGCATCACTGTATCTGTTGCCTTTCTTTGAAAGGAGTCTGCATACATGGAAACTGTATCCTGAATGCCTTTGGGAATGCCCATACTGTCCATCCTGTCTTGTATGCCGCCCAGCACTTGGCGGATAAATTGCATGACAGCGGGAAATCGATCTATCAGTGTCATAGCTTCCTTTGCCATTCTTGGAATGAAGAAAAAAACAAAGGCAGCCAGACCTGCACATACAACCAGCAGTATAATTGCCACGGCAGCCGTACGCGGCATCTTTTTTTCCAGAACATCGCATAAGGGGGTCAGAATGTAGGCAATGACAACAGCAACTACAATAATCTCAAGCAGATGCAGCAGCTTCTGCCGATGCATTATTGCTGCAAGCAAAATTAAAAGCAATGGTATGACAGACAATATTATGCGAATATATCTCGTTCTTGATGTCATCTACTTTCACCTATAAGGAAAATAAAATAAAGAAAAGGGACTATATACGGTCCCTTACTCTGTCGACTGCCGAATTACATTATTATGTCATATGCCATCGCCATTTTTCCCTGGCATCATTTGCGCAGCGTCGTCAAACATTTCCTTTCCCTTGCTGATGATTTTTCTTCTGGTTTCCGGCTCCAGTTGAGGCAGGAGAATCATTCCTGCTGCAATCCCCAGCAAGCCGCCTGCAATAAAAGTACGAAAGCGTTTTCTCATTTAAACATATCCCTCCTATCCTAGTATGCTGAATAATATGTTTTTTATACCTCTGCTGCCGGAGGTGATGGATTCCGCCTGCTCCATAGATATTACAAGAATGTCCCCGTCATCAAACTCCTGTGGTGTATAGGGAAGCATCTTTCGACCGGATATCAAATCACCGACCACACTCTCCGAAAGCTCCAGCCCCTCAATTCTGCCGGTCAGAGGATCCAGGATTATATCGCTGATCACACCCAGATCCACTCCGTCCTCCCTCACAACTCTTTTTCCAAGCAGGTTATGCGCACCTGCATCCGGCATTTTTTGCGGACTGCTGAGTTCAGAAAGATCTCCCTCCGCTATGACCGCATCTATCCCGATGGTAGCTTTATCAAATGCAATATCCATAGTCCTGTTTCTCCAGCCTTTGTTGCTGACCAGAAAACCTTCCAGCTGACTGCTCTGTCTGCCTGCATAGACATCCTTTACCACGCCCAGTACTCTGCCTGTGCTTCCATGAATTACAGGCAGGCCCAGTATGGATTCTCGTTTGATTTTACTGCCCCGATTGATCTTCATGCCCTGTTCTCCCTAAACTTATCTTTATTAATAAATATTTTATCCTGAGAATCAGATTTCAATGAAGTCTGAACTGCTGTATTATATGGAAGCATGCCCAGTATTTTACTGTATTGGCAGCCGCTGTTTTATGGCATATGGAAGTTCGGTTCAGCAACCTTGTATATATGAAAAAAGAGTATACAGCAAAGTATACTCTCAAACTATCTATGTTTCATAAACGAGTGTCAGTGTTTTATCAGATGGAATCGGCTGTCTGCTTTTCAGCCTGCTTATTTTTGTAATCTTCGATTGCGGCTTTAATGGCCTCTTCCGCCAGCACCGAGCAGTGCAGTTTCACAGGAGGCAGACCGCCCAGAGCTTCCGTTACCTTTTTATTGGTTACTCTAAGCGCTTCATCAACGGTTTTGCCCTTAATCAGCTCGGTAGACATGCTGCTGGTGGCGATAGCAGCACCGCAGCCAAAGGTTTTGAACTTGACATCCACAATGATGTCGTTTTCTATCTTCATAAAGACCTTCATGATATCCCCGCACCTGGCATTGCCAACTTCTCCAACACCGTCGGGATTCTCTATCTCGCCCACATTTCTGGGATTCATGAAATGATCCATTACCTGCTCACTATACATAGGTTCGACCTCCTTTATTCTGATTGAAAAGCGGCGACATCTCTCTCAGTCTCTGCACTACTTCAGGAAGAACTTCCAATACATAATCGATATCCTCTTCTGTATTCCGGTCACCTAATGTCAGGCGGAGGGAACCATGAGCAATTTCATGGGACAACCCTATAGCCAGCAGTACATGTGACGGATCCAAGGAACCGGAGGTACAGGCTGAACCGCTGGAACCGGCGATTCCCTTAATATCCAAACTGAGAAGCAATGCTTCACCTTCTATAAACTCAAAACTGAAATTGACATTCCCGGCCAGTCTTTTTATTGGATGACCATTTAGCCGGGTATTCTCCACAGTAGACAATATTCCGTCTATAAGACGATTTCTTAGGGCTTCCAGCCTGGCATTACGCTGGGGAATGTCAGTTACGGCCAGTTCAATAGCCTTACCCAGTCCAACAATGGCAGGAAGGTTTTCAGTTCCGGCTCTGCGGTTTCTTTCCTGGGCTCCGCCATGCATTATCTGCTCCGATTTCACGCCTTTTCGCATGTAAAGAGCTCCTGCCCCCTTGGGACCGTAGAATTTATGTGCAGAAAGACTCAGCAGATCAATGTTCATCTCTTTAACATCAATGGGAATACTTCCTACAGCCTGTACAGCATCTGTATGGAACAGTATGCCTTTCTCTCTGGCAATGGCACCAATTTCCCCAATAGGCTGAATAGTTCCAATTTCGTTATTGGCAGCCATAACGGAGACTAAAATGGTTTTGTCGGTAATGGCATTTCTTACCTGTTCAGGATCCACTAACCCATACTCATCCACCGGAAGATAGGTAACCTCGAATCCGTTTCGTTCCAGATATTTACATGTGTATAAAACTGCATGGTGCTCGATGGAACTGGTAATAATATGGTTTCCCTTTTTACTGTTAGCCAGGGCAGTTCCCTTGACTGCCCAGTTGTCTGCTTCGGTACCGCTGCCGGTAAAATATATTTCATTCGGATCAGCATTCAAGGCTGCTGCTGTCCTTTCCCGGGCCTGATCCAGAGCTTTCCTTGCTTCTCTGCCATACCTGTGTACGCTGGAAGGATTGCCGTACAGATCTGTAAAATAAGGCAGCATTTCCTTAAGAACCTCAGGCTTGGTATAGGTTGTCGATGCATGATCCAAATAAACACTATGTCCCATTAATACACGCTTCCTTTCGGATCTGATTCCTCTGCTTTAGTCCATATGTCCACCACTTGTCCACCGCTTCTTGCAGCAAGTCGGCCATATATGCGCAGGTATTCGATGAGTTAAATATAATACATATTATCCTGTCCGCACATCTCATCGTAATCATTTATCATATCCTGCAAGGTGATGGAATCGATTACGTTATCGATGCTGATGCGGATTTTTTCCCAAAGAATCCGGGTGACACAGTTTTCCGCTCTTTCACATTCAATGGGATCCATCTCCGACACGCACTCGGCCGGAGCTATTGAACCTTCCAGGGAACGAATGATACTGCCTACAGTAATTTGCTCTGGATGACGGGCTAACAAGTATCCTCCATATGCACCCCGTACACTCTTCACCAAACCCGCCTTGCGTAAAGTGGCTATCAATTGCTCCAGATAGGGCTCGGAAATCTCCTGCCTTTCAGCGATGGTTTTTAAAGAGAGAGGTGTTTCTCCTCCGTGCAGAGCCAGATCAAACATGGCTTTTACACCGTATCGGCCTTTTGTGGATAATCTCATACGCTCACCCCTTAAAACCAAGTAATTTAGTCGGCTTTAATCACAGGAAACATGTTAGCATACCCGAGTAAAATTGTCAAGATTATAACAAGAAAAATTGCAACATGCTCCATCTCTTACCTCTGTCGATCCCTTTCTTCCAAATCGTCTTTTATCTGAGCAAGCCGCTGACGTATTTTAGCCTCATGGCCGGAATTCATGGGCAGATAGTATTTCCTCTCCTCCAGTTCCCTGGGCAGATACTGCTGTACAGCCCTGCTCATGGGATAATCGTGGGAATACATATAACCCTTGCCGTGCCCCAGTTCCTTGGCTCCTTTGTAATGGGCATCCCGCAGATTAATTGGTACCTGCCCGGAACGCTCATTCCTGACATCTTCCAGGGCTCTGTCAATACCAAGACAGCAGGCATTGGATTTTGGTGAACATGCAACCATGAGGGCAGCTTCAGCTAATATGATACGGCTTTCCGGCCAACCCACCCTTTCCACAGCCTGGGCAGCTGCTACTGCCGTCTGCAAAGCTGCCGGGTTGGCCAGTCCCACATCTTCGGCTGCACAGATAATAATACGGCGGGCTATGAATTCCGGTTTCTCTCCTGATTCGATCATACGTGCCAGCCAATACAAAACCGCATCCGGCTCCATATAGTTGCGCATGCTCTTGATGAAGGCACTGGTGATATCGTAATGGTTGTCCCCGTCTTTATCATACTTCAATGTCTTTTGCTGTATGCATTCCCTGGCAGTTTCCAGGTCAATGACAATTATGCCTTCTTCATTGGGCTGGGTTGTAAGAAAGGCCAGTTCCAATGCGTTGAAGGCCACCCGGGCATCGCCGTCACTGAGCATGGCAATATAATTTGCGGCATCAGGCATAAGCTGAACAGAATACCTGCCCAATCCCTTCACCTCATCCTTCAGAGCCCGTTCCAGCAGCATCAGAATATCGGATTCCTTAAGCGGTTCAAAGCGAAATATGGTGGATCGGGACAGCAGTGCCTTGTTCACCTCAAAATAGGGATTCTCTGTTGTAGCACCAATCAGAATTATGGTGCCTTCTTCTACATGAGGCAGCAGAACATCCTGCTGAGCCTTGTTCAGACGATGGATTTCATCAAAAAAGAGTATAATCCTGCCCTTGGGATTCAGTAATCTGTTCTGTGCTTCCGAAGCCGCCTCCCTTATTTCCTTAACTCCTGCTGTAACAGCATTCAGCTGGATAAAACGGTACTGGGTCTCCTGGGATATGATTCTTGCCAGTGTGGTCTTGCCCGTTCCGGGCGGCCCGTAAAATATCACCGAAGACAGGCGGTCACCCTTTATAGCACGGTACAGCATACGATTACGTCCTATTATATGCTGCTGGCCTGCAAAATCCTCCAGGGAATCCGGCCGCATTCTGGCAGCAAGGGGTATTTGCCTTTCCATGTCCTCTCACTCCTTCGCTCCAATGATAGCAATAGGTGTGCCAGTCGTGCCAGGTATCAGCAAAAAAGAGGCCGACCGGCCTCTTTCATCTTATCACACTTTGTGAATACAGCGGATATCGGTTACACAAATCATCAACCATGGACAGAACTTTCTGCCGGTTGCCTTTGAAGTCCTCAATGGTCAGTCTGATTGCCGCAGCAATACTTCTCATGTCCTCTTCCACCATGCCCCGGGCAGTCACTGCCGGCGTACCAATACGGATCCCACTGGTCACAAAGGGACTTTGAGGATCATTTGGGATGGTATTCTTATTCACGGTAATCCGCGCTTTATCCAGGAGTTTTTCTGCATCCTTTCCCGTAATATCGTGATTACGCAGATCAAGCAGCATCAGATGATTATCCGTGCCGCCGGATACCAGCCGGAATCCCTCTTCCTTCAGACTTTCTGCCAGGGCAGCTGCATTCTTTACTATTTGATTCTGATATTCCTTAAAGGATGGTTCCATAGCTTCCTTAAATGATACTGCCTTGGCTGCAATTACATGCATCAGGGGTCCCCCCTGCGTTCCCGGAAAGATAGCTTTGTCAATGGCTTTGGCATAGGATTCCCTGCACAGAATCATTCCCCCTCTGGGACCTCTGAGGGTTTTATGGGTGGTTGTGGTAACAAAATCCGCATAAGGAACCGGATTTGGATGAAGACCGGCAGCCACCAGACCTGCTATATGGGCCATGTCCACCATTAGAAAAGCACCGGTCTTATCAGCAATTTCACGGAATTTGGCAAAATCTATAGCCCGGGGATAAGCACTGGCGCCGGCAACAATCATCCTGGGCTTATGGGCTTCTGCCAGCTTTGCCAGTTCGTCATAATCTATATATCCGGTTTCGCTGTTTACGCCATAGGGGATGATATTGAAATACTTACCGGATATGTTAACCGGACTTCCATGGGTCAGATGGCCTCCATGGGCAAGATTCATTCCCAGTATGGTATCGCCGGGTTTCAGCATGGCAAAGTATACGGCTGTATTGGCCTGCGCACCTGAATGAGGCTGTACATTGGCATGTTCCGCTCCAAATATTGCCTTGGCTCTGTCTATGGCGAGTCTTTCCACTACATCAACAAACTCGCATCCTCCGTAATATCTTTTCCCCGGATACCCTTCTGCATATTTGTTGGTCAGGTGGGTTCCCATGGCAGCCATAACCGCAGGGCTTACAAAATTTTCTGAAGCTATAAGCTCCAAATGGGTTCTTTGTCTGTTCAGTTCCTGTTCCATAGCAGAAGCCGTTTCCGGATCCACCATGGCTATTTCCTTTAAATCAATCATAATTAGCTCCTTTTCTCTTCCTTCTTGATGTTCGGTCCTGCTGAACCCTGTTTGTGCAACATTATTACATTTTTCTAATAATTATACAAACATTGCTCTGCTTTGACAAGAAGAATTAAAAAACAAGTGTCGGCCACTATAAAACCGACACTGTCTACATAAGATACCGCCAGTCCGCTCTTTTCATCAGGCGTTCTGGAGAGCCTTCACCAATTCTGCTTTCGGCCTTACACCAATCAGCTGATTTACCACTTCACCGTCCCTGAAGATCAGAAGAGTAGGTATGCTCATTATTTTGAAGCGTTCTGTCAGTTCTCTGTTCTCATCAACATTCACCTTTGCAATAATTGCTTTTCCGTCAAACTCTTCCGCCAGCTGGTCTATGATGGGTGCAATCATTTTGCATGGGCCGCACCATTCTGCCCAAAAATCCACCAGTACCGGCAGAGAGGAATTCTCCACCTCATCTTCGAAATTGTCCAGGGTAAGATTAACTACCTTATCACTTGCCATCATCACCTTCTCCTTTCATATCCCTTTTTATAATTCTCACCATTTGCGGTGTAAATTTATTGCCTTTTTTAAATTGGGGCTCCATTGCCCGAATGCCGAAAAAAGAGAGTATGGTAAACAAAAGCCCGACAAGGGCACTTCCAAGTTCCGGGTTGAAGCCCAGTTTTTCACCCAGTATATAACCTGCCGCCACTCCAATAATCAAGCCTGACAGAGGCAGCAGATATGTTATTGCCGATGCTTTCAGAACCTGCCCTGAAGGCAGTGCCAGTTCCACATAATCCCCCACCTGTCCTTTCAGAGGATTGGGAAGGGTTATAAGCATCTCATCCGGCCGGCTGCCCATGGTGCAGGCTCCGCACTTGCCGCATGCCGAGCTTCTGCGGACCTTTACGACAGCATCCCTGTCCTTTATCTCAATGATTTCTCCGTATTCATTCACCTTTATCATCTCCCATCCCTTGGGGATTATAATACTCCCAGCCTATCAGATCCTTAATAGCCTCACCGGCCAGGATCAGGCCGGCCGCCGCAGGAACAAAGGATACGCTGCCCGGCACGGATCTGCGTTTACCCTGTCCTCTGGCAGCTGCTGCCATGCTTTCCCTTGCCAAATCCAGGTCGGTGACCAAGGGCGTTAAGGGGGGTTCTGTCGAATATACCACCTTCAGACTGTTGATGCCTCGTTTTCGAAGTTCCCTTCTCATAACCTTAGCCAGGGGATCAACGGAAGTGTTGTAGATATCATCCACTCGAAACTTAGTTGGATCCATCTTGTTGCCGGCACCCATGCTCGATATAATGGGTATTCCCAGCTGGCTGCACCTGACCACCAGATCTATTTTTGCAGATATCGTATCGATAGCGTCGATTACATAATCATAATCGGCATAAAACAGTTCATGTCCGTTTTCTGCAGTATAAAAGGCCTGAAAGGTTTCTACCTCAGCTTCAGGGTTGATGCTGAGAATTCGTTCCTTCATTACCTCTACCTTGGGTCTGCCTATGGTGTTCATGGAAGCATGGAGCTGCCGGTTGAGATTGGTGAGACAAATTACATCATCATCTATCAGAGTAAGGGAACCTACTCCGGATCTGGTCAGAGCTTCAACGGCAAAGGTTCCAACGCCTCCTATTCCAAAGACAGCCACTCTGCTGTTCTTCAGCTTTTGCAGAGCTTCCGCTCCTATCAGCATTTCCGTTCGGGAAAAAGCATGCATCATTATCCTGACACCTTAGTTCCTATTTATATTTAACCTGCCAGCCGGCTGCCAAACACCCTTTCCAACTGCCGGCAGTCTTAAAGCTCTTTCTCGCCTTCCTCTTTAAGGCAGATATGCAGCTCATCCAATTGAGCCTGCTCAACTCTTGAAGGCGCTTCTGTCATTAAATCAGATGCATTCTGCACCTTGGGGAAGGCTATGACATCACGGATGGAGTCCCTATTGGCCAGCAGCATTATCATTCGGTCAAGTCCATAAGCAATGCCGCCATGAGGCGGTGTTCCATATTTAAAAGCCTCCAGCAAAAAGCCAAACCGCTCCCAGGCCTGTTCCCGGGTGAAGCCAAGTACCTTCAGCATACTCTCCTGCAATTCGGTGTTGTGGATCCGGATGCTGCCTCCGCCCAACTCCACACCATTGAAGATGATATCGTAGGCCTTAGCACGAACCTTGTCCGGCTGAGTTTCCAGGAGGGGAAGGTCTTCGTCCATGGGACTGGTAAAGGGATGATGTCTGGCAGTATAACGCTGCTCCTCCTCATCGTATTCCAGCAGGGGGAATTCAGTAATCCACAGAAGATCCCTGACATTATCATCAAGCAGTTCCAGTTTTTCAGCCAGGTGGAGCCGTAAATGACCCAGGGAGGCAAAAACTACATCATCCTTGTCGGCAACAAACAGGAGAAGGTCTCCTTCCTCTGCTTCCATGCGTTTAAGCATCGCATTCATCTCATCTTCACTGAAGAACTTGGCAATGGGAGACCTGACGCCCTCCGCAGTTACGCTTATCCAGGCCAGGCCTTTTGCCCTGTATGTCTTAACATATTCCCCCAGTGCATCTATTTCTCTTCTGGAAAATCTGCCGGCGCAGCCCTTGGCATTTATCCCGCGTACACTGCC
The DNA here is from genome assembly GCA_012839095.1 of Clostridiales bacterium. GTDB lineage: Bacteria > Bacillota > Clostridia > Caldicoprobacterales > DTU083 > DUOA01. Next base: position 1,807 of record DUOA01000053.1, on the reverse strand, counting down.
GCCTCCGGCAACCGTGTCGGCAAAAACCTTGAAACCGCAGCCCTCTGCCAGGTCACTTATGTTTCTGAGCTCCATGCCAAAACGAGTATCCGGTTTATCCGAGCCAAAGCGTTCCATTGCTTCCCTGTATGTCATACGGCGCAGGGGAAGGGACAGTTCCAGCCCCAGTGCCCGGTGCAGCACATCTGCCAGCATCCTTTCGTTTAGTGAAATGATGTCATCTATATCCACAAAGGACATTTCGATATCCAGCTGTGTGAACTCCGGCTGTCTGTCCGCCCTCAGATCCTCATCCCTGAAGCAGCGGGCTATCTGAAAGTATTTATCAAAACCGGACAGCATCAGAAGCTGTTTGAACAGCTGAGGTGACTGGGGCAGGGCATAGAATGACCCCGGGTGAACCCGGCTGGGTACCAGGTAGTCCCTGGCTCCTTCCGGCGTGCTCTTTGTCAGCATGGGCGTTTCAATTTCCAGGAAACCCTCTTTATCCAGGAAATCCCTTACCCATTTTGCGACCTTGTGCCTCAGAATAAGATTCTTCTGCATTTCCGGCCGGCGCAGATCCAAATAGCGGTATTTCAGACGCAGTGCCTCCGATGCATCCAGGCCGTCCTCAATATATATCGGCGGGGTTGCGGCAGTTGAAAGTATCCTTAAATCGGATGCTATCACTTCCACATCGCCATTGGGATACTTGGGATTGACAGCAGATTCTTCCCTTTCTACCACCGTACCTTGTACAGCCAGTACATACTCGCTGCGGATGGTCTGTGCCTTGTCAAAGATCTCGCCGCTCTTTTCCGCGTCAAAAACCACCTGGATAAAGCCTTCCCGATCTCTGAGATAGATGAATATAAGTTTTCCCAGATCTCTTCTGCGCTGTACCCAGCCGTTCAGCCTTACCTGCCTGCCCACCAGTTCCTTTGTTATATTGCCGCACATATGGGTTCTCCTGAGAGTGTCCATTGTTTCGCCCATCTTGTTTCCTCCTTTTATGTCTGACCCTTCTTTTTCCTCAAGTGCTGTATTGTCAGAAACCCAAAAAATCTGAAATACTGTCAAAGGGCACTGTTTCTTCCCTGCCTGTTTCCATTTCCTTAAGGCGCAGCTGTCCGGATGCCAGCTCATCATCGCCCAGTGTTCCGACAAAACGTGCACCCAGCTTGTCGGCATATTTAAACTGAGCCTTCAGACTTCGCCCTACATGATCCATATCTGAGGATATGCCTTTATCGCGCAGCTGTTTAATCAGAGTAAATGCCTTTTCCCTGGCCTTCTCACCGATAGTTGCGAAGAATACCCTGCAGACTTCGGCTTGGGGGAAATCCGTTTTCTGATTCTCCAGCACCAGCAGAAGTCTTTCAAGGCCAAGACCGAATCCAACTCCCGGAACGCTGGGACCGCCGCACTCCTCTACCAGGCCGTCATATCTTCCGCCGCCGCAGACCGTTCCCTGGGCACCAATGGAATCGGAAATAATCTCGAATACTGTTTTTGTATAATAATCCAGCCCTCTTACAATCATCGGATCTATGCTGTATCCTATCCCTGATGCATTCAGATATTTTTGGGTATCCTCAAAATGGTCCCCGCATTCCTCGCACAGATAATCCAGCATATGTGGGGCTGAGTTAATTACAGGCCGGCAGCCCTCAACCTTGCAGTCCAGTATGCGCAAGGGATTGCTTTCATAGCGGTCCTGACAGGTTGAGCACAGTTCATCAAGGTGCTTCGAAAAATATGAACGCAGAATCTCATGATAAACCGGCCTGCACTTCGGACATCCAATGCTGTTGAGTTTGACCGC
>DUOA01000166.1 GCA_012839095.1 Clostridiales bacterium | reverse complement strand
ATTGCTGCTTCCGGCAATTTCTCCCTCCATGTAATCGGTAAAAGCCTGGTGGGTCACAGGGAGGTAGCCTGTTGATGAAACAAAGCGCATATTCCGCTCCGGTGATGTGAACCATCGGAGAAAAAGTGCAGCTGCCTTCTCCTTTTCCGGAGTGGATTTGGCCACTACCAGGCCGCTGCCTCTCTGAATGGCGGTTTTATTTCCTCCTTCAAAGGTCGGATAAGGCAGTACATCATATACCACCTTCTCCTTTGTGTTGTCCGGATAAGTGATCTCCTCGCCATAAAAGAGAATCCCGGCCGTAGAACCCGTGGAACAGACTATTTCGCCGGTCTTAGACAGATCGGAGGAATAACCGTCATAAATTGCATAACCGCCTTTTACTGCAGGCTCAAAAATGACATCCCAGACGTGCTGAAACTCCGGCGTGTTAAGCTGCAGTTCCTTACCACGAAAGAGAGAATTGCCAAGCTGCTCCATACCAACTTGAAACAGGTTGAAAACGGAATCAGCGGTATAAAATGATTTTCCGTCATTTTGCACATCCGGAGTCTGCTCATCCGTCCATTCATAGTAGCGCATGGCAGTTTTGGCAATCCCTTCGAAAGTGGAAAGCTCATCAATCGTGACTCCGGCAGCTGATGAGAAACGTTCAAACAGGGTTTTGTTCAGAAAGAGAACCTCGGTGGACTTGGCAAAGGGAAATACATAGAGGTTTTTATCCGGCAGTCTGCCTTCTTCCAAAAACCGGGGCAGGTAATCCGATAATTCAGATTCGCTGAAGTATTCATCTACAGGCGCAAGCAGATCCTTGTCTGCCAGCAGCAAGGCAGTAGCAGGGTAGCAGGTGGTAATATCAGGCATGTCGGGAGCACCTGGATCGCCTGCAGCAATCATGGTCAGCTTCTCCTGCAGGGCAGCAGTGCCGGAAATGGATGTGATACTGATGATGATGCCTTTTTCCTTGCCTATAGCAGCGTTAAATTCCTCTATTTGTTCATCGGCGGCAGCCTGCATCTGCCCTCCAAAATTATGCCACATGGTAAGGGTAATGGGTTTTTTGGGATTTAACCCTGTTTTCAGCCCGCATGAAGGCAGCAGGATTGAAAAAAGCAGCATTGCCCAGAGAATAACTTTCTTTTTCATAAAAACTGTTTTCCTTTATAATAAATTTCAAGGATATATTTTTTACGTCATCATACTGCTTACAGAGTACCAAGGTTGTTTTTCACTGGACTGAGGTTTTACATTTCGTTTATTACCACCCTGATTCATCCCTGTTTTTACCTGGCAATTACCCTGGGGTGATTACAGCTATCAAGTATATTAAGTGTGTTAAGGTAAAATAGGTTAGCTGCATTTAGCTACATGGTGATCAGCTATATATTACCAAATAAATGTAATCAAATCAAATTATTTGTAGGATCAAGATGCATTCGTAAGGGTCATGCATGATATAATTCCCAATAATGCCATAATATCGTTGACAAAATCAATTACAATATGTATCCTGACTTTTGCAGTTAATAAGCGAAAAAAGAGCTTGGAAGCCTTGTAAATACTGGCTTACGAGCTCTTTCGTATTTTCATAAAATCATAGCGAATTTTTTCCTTTTTTTGTAGTAGCTAAAATTTTTTTAATTTCTCCTAAAGTTCTTATTCGTACTGAATAATCAATCCCAAGTTCTGAACCGATATCTTTTAGCACTTCATCATAATAATCAAAAAGGTAGTAGTTTTGTTTCGCATGCGTACAGCTGCATTTGTTTAAACTTTCTATCATTTGGCTAATGCTATACTTTCTTTTCATTCTTAATTCGAGTATTCTTGCTATTACAAGCGCAATAAAGCAAGTAAGAAAATGTGCTTGTATATGATCTTCTCTGGAAACATATACCGGTCTGGTTTCTAAATCACTTTTTGTAACACAAAACGATTCTTCAATTCTCCACAATCCCCGATACATCTCAATGATTTTATCATCGGATTCCTTATATTCACTTGTTACAATGACATAATAGCCATCTAGTGCCTCTTCTTCACGAATCTTTGCTTCATCTAGTTTGAGAGACTTTGCTGGATTAAGAATTTCTCCGGTTT
>DUOA01000052.1 GCA_012839095.1 Clostridiales bacterium | reverse complement strand
GCAAACTCTTCAGAAAATAACGGTCTGCAATACAGATAACCCTGACCGGTATGGCAATCCAGTTCCTGCAAATATGACAGTTGTTCCTGTTTTTCTATGCCTTCTGCCACTACCTTTATTTTCAGCTTCCCTGGCCATATTTACAATTGATTTGGTTTTCTTTCGCATTTCTACATAATGCATCCAGTTTGTTTATGAGCGGATCCAAAATTTCATAAACGACTGATGATTCTTTTATCAGGGCATTAAACCTTCTTTGAATTCTGTCTATGCTTTCCTGCTTCTGTAACAGCTCCTTCTGCAGTTCCTTTTTTTCTGTAATATCCTGAATGGTGCCGTATAAATAAACAGGATCACCCTTATCATCAAATATGAATTCCGCCAACTGGTATATGTTTCTTACAGAACCATCCTGCCTGATAAACCTGAATTCCAGTTCAATCGGTCTGCGGGAAGGGTTTTTTATCATATGATCTATGATTTTTCTGTCATCCGGATGAACCTGCCTGAGAAATCCTGCATATGTACTGTCGTATTGCCCGGGTACAATGCCGTAAATCCTGCAGGCTTCATCAGAATACAAAATTGTTTTGCTAAGCATGTCCATTTCCCAGCTGCCTATCTGTGCTAAAGCCTGGGCCTGATTAATTACCCTGTAGCTTTTCCTTAACTCAGACTCCAGGATCATGTTTCTGGTTATATCATGCTGAACATCCAAAACATCTGATGACAAATTCTGCGATTGCTGCTGCCTTTTGTGCGGCATTGTTTTCCCCCATAAGTATTTAATTATCAGCGAATTTTTATAAAGAGGTGCCCGAATCAAAATTTAACTATAGATTAGCATATAATAAATGGTATATGAAGTCAAATTTTTTGCTGAGTTTTGGATTAAAAACATGAAAAATGTCTTTAGGAGAGGTTTGTGTATAAACCTGTAGGTTGACAGTGTAAAGAAGAAAATTATAGTTACGGCTACTGCAGTGAAAATCCAAAAACGAGTTCTGAAAGCCCTAAGCTTACTGAAAACCTCATCTTCAGAGGTATACCCAACAAATACAAAATTTTGATTTGTAAGCTTGGAATTAGCAAGTAAATAGGGTCTGCCATTTATATCAACAGTAAGCACGCTGCTTTTAACGGCATGAAGCCGCCTTTGCAGGCGCAGTATGGACTTGGCTTTTTCATATGTATTGATGGAATTAGGAATTGTTGCCAGTAAATAAAGGTTTTCGTCACTGAGGCAGTCATATTGCTGCTTTTGTATATAGTTCATAACAGAATTGATTTTATCAGCATAGAATGAGAGCCAGACGCATCCAGCTCTCTCTTAAGTGCAGTCTGTAGACATACATTGCTATTCACGACTAAAGCATATCATAGCTCGCCGTATACATGTAAGGTACTACATTTATTGACAACTTATAGTGTTTTTTGCTATATCATCCCAGACAGCAATTATTTTGTTGTCCTTACTAAAAGTTTTGACACGTACATTATCATTCCTGTTGACCTCTCCAAAGTATTTCCACCCATCCTTTGTCAACAAGTTTATAGTTACTTCAATTTCAAAACTTACATACCTGGCATACTCACAGCTTTCACTTAATACATGGTATGTTTTATTAGTTTCTGAGTAATATACATCAGCAATCTTTACAAGCTTCATATTTTGCAAAGATATGAGAAACTGCTCCAGATACAGGAGCAAATTATAGGATTCCCTGATGAAATAATAACTTATCAGCCATTTGTCAAATGATGGATCTCTGAACAGCTCCAACAGCATCCTTAAGTTTCTTGTATATTGATCATCAAGACTCGATGCTGCATGTATCTCCATTATAATCCTGTCCGGTAATGCAAAGGGATCACATCCAACTGCGGAATCGCAAAAGCTTTTGAAAGCGTGATACTGCCCGTAGCGCTCTTCAAAATATTGATTATGATACAATAAAGCATTATTCAGTTCTGATTCACTGTTGAAAATAGAAAGGGACAGTTGTCCATCGTATTTTATCATAGCTCTCTTATATGAGTTTACCAGTATAATTAAATGCGGGATCTTACTAATTCTGTTTATCAGACAGAAGCCGCTGGGTATAAAAAAGCCATCTTTCTCATCAAACTTACACTTATACAAGTGTCCCCATTGTTTCTTAACAGCCTCAGAAGCATACTTATCAATAAATTCATTCAGGGTCATATATCTCACACACCTTCAACCTTTAATATGCTATAATAATACCACTAATTATAGCAATTCGAAAATAGTTAGTCTTCTTACCAATACGCAGGAAGCGGACAACTTCACTGTGTCTCATCACTTGAGCGGAACATATACCTTACCCTTTTACACTGCCTACTACAATCCCCTTGACAAAGTATTTCTGCAGGAACGGGTACACACTGATAATGGGCAGTGCTCCCATGAAAATCTGTGCTGCCTTAAGCGTTTTATCTGACATCTCCGCAAAGGACTTAAGGTCAGTAGAAGATACCAGCGACAGATCCCTATTTATTACTACAGTCTGGAGATAGCTCTGCAGAGGATATTTTTCCGGAGAGTTCATGAATATAAGTCCGTCAAACCAGGAGTTCCAGTGGCCTACTACAGAGAAGAGCGTTTTATGGCTGCTTCAGGATTTTTGGCATCCTTGTTGACTGCATAGAATCCCTGGAACGGGTTATCGACCTGAGGCCGTGCTGTTTTTCGTCTATAGAAATGCTTGACACTGTATACATCTTCGGAAGGTAAAATTGATGTGATTATTAGTCTTGATAAACAAAGATATAATTAGCAGATTATCCGGATAATAAAAAGACCCTCCTTGCGGGATGTTGTTCTAAAAAATAAGGACATCCGGTACCAGTGCCATAATAAGCTGCCATCGGATGAGGAATGAGTTTATAAAAAAAAGACCCGTTCGACGGGTCGCATTTATCAAAAGTACTTTTTGCTATCCTACCATTTATAAAGCATATCTAATATCTCACCTAACCGCTGCAGGCTTCAATCTCCTATCCAGAAGTACAAGAGCCCCTTCTCTCCATCCGGCAGTTCAACATAAAAGCAGTTTAGAGTCGGATCATCCGGGCTCATATGAATATCCAGAAGCTTTATCTTCGTTTCATTGAATTCTCTTAGAGTCTCTGAGTCCCATACCATGTGTTCAAAATGGTCTTCGGGATTATTATCTAAGGGTACAAAAAATCCGGTTCCATTAACTTCATATGTTTTGCCTTTGTATTGTTCTATATCATGATTTGTTATAACATATTCATTGTTCTTAAATTCTCCCAATGCGGAAAAGAATTTCGGTTTGAAGTTATTAGCCATATGAAACCATGATATGAACTTTCCCTGTCCATCCATTAACGCATATCGATCTATTGTTCCTACGGTATACAGCTTTGTACCATCATAGCGAATAAAGGTAAAAGCAGGATCTCCGCTTGCCCCATCGTCGAAAATAGCCACTTCTGTATAAGCATCCTTGCTGTCCAAATCAATAATATTTGCTGCACCGGTTGGGTTGTAGAAATTTAATTCCAGTTTCATTCCATTTACCTCAATATAGGAACCATCCTCATTACCCGCTATTAATACAGCATTTATGCTATCTGCTTGGCCATCCCCATTTAAGTCATATGTGCCATGAATGCTATAAACCCGTTCATCCCATTCCAAATCCCCGTCATATGAAACATCAAAAGTATAGTCTTTAATATGCTTATCTATTTCCGAAAAACCATCAATTATATTCACCATATCGTTAGCAACTTTTCCCGTTAACTCCTGGTTGTCCTCTTGAGTAACCGCTAACTGTATGTTTTCCCCAGGGCCTTTATTGCTGTTGATGATCTCATTGAAACCTTTATCTTCCGGGTTTGCCAGCAGCCCTATTCCTATTACAAGGGCAAATAATACGGAGATCAAGGTAAACCAAAAAGCAGGCTTTTTATAGTTCAACACATTTTTAATTCTCCATTTTACATTGCCCTCGCTAAAGGCAATTGGACTTCCGTTAAGAATATGTCTTCCGGCGGCAAGGGATAACAATGAGTTAGCATAAGGCTTTTTAACTTCTTCATCCATTTCTTTTAGTACCCTTTCATCACAGGAAAGCTCCATATCTATGCTCATTACAATATATGCAATCCATACAAGGGGATTAAACCAATGGATAGACAATACTAAGAAAGCTAATATCTTAATGATATGGTCTTTTCGACTAATGTGGGTTTGTTCATGAAGCAAAATATAGTCTCTTTCATCATCCTTAAGACCAACCGGCAGGTATATTTTTGGTCTTATCAGCCCAAGCACAAAAGGTGTTTTCAAATTCCTGGCTTCGAAAATATTCTTTTCTACAAATTGTGCGGCTCTAAGCTGCCTTTTCAAAATTAAGATGGATACAAAGCTGTAAATGAGCAGTGCTATTATGCCTGCTATCCAGATGTATGCCCCTGTTTCTATTAAAACCTGTAATGGACTTACACTGGCACCTGTAGCTGGCGTAAGAAGGGATTCACTCGTGATAGTATCGAGTACTCTTATTCCGCTATTAAGCAGTGGACTTTGCTGATAGGTGATCCCATTTTGGATTGGCACTGTACTCGTCTTACGTGGCAAAAGACTATAGATGCTTTTAAATGAGAATGGGATTAGAAGGCGAAAAGCAACCACACTCCATAAGGCATAGGAGATAACCTTTGGAGCCCTTTTGAGCATCAGTCTTATAATGACTACAAATAGGATTACATAGCTGGCCGTAATACTCATATTCAATACGGAAAGAAACATCTTACTCATTACTATACCTCCTTGTGCTCATCAATTAATTTTTTCAACTCTTCTGCCTGGTTTTTACTTAACTTTTTTGCTCCTATAAAAGCTGTTAAAAATCTGGGCAATGACCCTCCAAAAGTATCCTCCACGAAACGGATGCTTTGCTTTGCTCGGTATTCATCCTTAGTGATTATAGATGAAACAACAGCATTTTCATTTCTGAAGATACCTTTTTCACAAAGCTTTTTCAGCACAGTATAGGTAGTGGATTTCTTCCAGTTCATTTCCTTTTCAGACAGCTTTACCAGGTCACCAGAAGCAATAGGTTCGTTCTGCCAAATGATATTAGCAAACTTCTCTTCACTTTCTGTGAGTTCATATTCTTTCATGATAAACCTCCTTGGTCTATAATAGGTCGACCCTACTGTTAGTCTATGTCACATAGACCTATTTGTCAATGCTAATTTTATTAAAGATTTGTTAATATTCTATTAAATGCTAAGAGATTTTTCCTATGTGTTTTTCTTACACTTGCACCGGGCTAAGCAATGATATGAAAAAGGCCTGCATCAGCAGGTTTGATCCGTATACCAGGATTCTGCCCCTGCTTCTTTGATTTGCTCTATTGTTGCATTTTTCATCAGCTGGCGTACCATGGCTCCAACCATCTCAAAGTGAGCAAGTTCATGGGTACCATGATGATATCGTTGATAACTGCAGGGCTTAGTCCACTGTAAACTAATTCGCTTGAAAGTTTTCTAGAGGCATACTCTCCTCGTTTGATGTATATCTAATGTTGCCTTGATTG
>DUOA01000051.1 GCA_012839095.1 Clostridiales bacterium | reverse complement strand
CCCTGACCCTGGCATTGTTCGGATCAGAAAACCATCTTTCACTGTATATGTAAAGATTATAATAAAAATAGATTGTAAGCATGAGGAAAATGCTCATAAGAATCAGCAAGGCATTTCTTATGTTCCGCTTCAGATATTTCGTTTTCCCTTCCATCCCCTGTCCGGTGAAATCATTGTCTGCCTCATCACTGATATTATTGCCTTCATATTCTTCGACTTGATATTCTCCATCGTACTCTGCCATATCTTCGACAAATCTTTCATTTTTTATGGAGACACTTTGAATCAACCCTATTATACACAGACTGACTATCATGGAACTGCCTCCATAACTGACAAATGGCAGGGTGATGCCGGTCAGGGGGATCATTTTTACTACGCCGCCAATTATTATGAATGCCTGCATCCCCAAAGAAACAGCACTGCCGCAGGCCAGGAGCATATCAAAATTATGATGGGCGCGGTATGCTTTTTGCATGCTGCGAATCAGAATCAATACATAAAAACCTATGACCATGCCGCCAGTCAATATACCCAGTTCTTCGCAGATGGCAGCAAATATAAAATCAGTACGGGATGCAGGAATAATGTAAGGAGTACCCATACCCAGACCCAGTCCGATTAAGCCGCCGCTGCCCATTGCTATTAGTGATTGTGCAACCTGCCAGCCCTTGCCTCCAACATCCGCCCATGGATTTTTCCATGCCTCCACTCTTACCCGTACATGAGAAAAAATCCTGTAGCTGACTATGGATGCCAATATGCCTGCTCCTGCAGCACTTAAGGAAACAATCCAGTCATTGGTGCTGATTTGATAAATAAACAAAAAAACTAGAAAGAAGTGGAGTGCACTGCCCAAATCCTTTTGCAGTACAACGCCCAAAATAGAAAATGCCACAAAAAGAAACAGAGGAATCTTTTCATGAAAAGATTTTTTATGGTCCAAAGCATTTGCCAACACAAGAACGAAAATCATTTTGACAAACTCTGCAGGCTGGATGGACAGGGATCCCAGGGGCACTTTGCTGGTAGCACCTCCTGATTCCTCACCAAAAAAAGCAACCAGAAAAAGAATTATCGGTCCCAGAAGCATTAATGCATTAATCAGTTTGCCCAAGTGATTAATTTTCAGTCTGGAAACAACCAGCATGGTCAGAAAAAGAATTACACATCCTGCCGTAAACCATTCCACCTGCCGAAGAGCCAGTTCCGGTGTCAGCCTTTGAAGCATGACAAAGCCCAGAACAGCCAGGGTGTCTACAATTAACAGAATTACTTCATCCATTCCTTCAAAAAGATTGTACAAAAAATAGAACTGGAACAGTATAACAGCTGAAATAAGAATCCCCAGCAAAGCCGTATCCATATTGAAACCTGCCGGATCCTGCAGGGCTAATAATCCAAAAGCTGTCAGGGTAAACAATACCAGAATGAAAGGAATATTACCTGTGGAACGCCTGGATTTAGAACCCGTCAGGAGGTCACGGAAGGTTCTTACTGCACTTTTAACAAAAATATATAAGATCAGCAGTACAAACCAATAACGAAGAGTCAGTGCCAATATTTCATACTGTTTTTCAGTCACAAAAAAACCTCACTTATTCGATGTAATCGAATTCCAGCAGATAACAGCGGCTGATGTTGTGCTCATTTATTTTATAATTCCTATATATCATTATATATCGTTTATTTTGATCGCCGGATAAAAAATGTATTCTATATTAAACAGATAAAACCCTTCTCTGCTGCAATAAGACTGCCAATTAATCAGGGACTTCTAAGCTAATAAAGCATGCGCAGGACTTTAGAGTTTTCTTGATAAACAAGATGTTAACAAGATTTTCGGTAAAGTCCGGAAATAATCTTATATGAATAACTATTTCGAATATGCATAATAATTAAATACTCACCTATCAGGCAGGAGGGAGAATTATGCTGATGCAATTTAAGTTTTTGCCTTTAGTTCTTGAAGGAGTCAAAGAAAAACAGCATCTGTACGCTGCTGACATCTTGTTTCAGCTGTACAGATGCCAATCTTATTTATCAGTAGAAGAAATAATATCTTTTTTCCGAAACTGCAGCCCTTTTCCTGTCTGGGAAACGATTATGACTTTGCATGATTTTAATTATATTGAGAGCACCGGCAATGAATCACGAAATAAATTCCGCATCACAGAAAAAGGCGTGGAGAAAACTCACATGATGCTGGCATGTTTCCGGGCTGGAAAAACACCAAGACAGAATCATATGTATGATAAGTGGTTATAACGCCCTACAGCGCATATTTTTCCATATAGTTCAATGTTTCATCAACCGTGGTGAAGGCGACACCCGTTACGGTATCCGCACAACCATAGTAGATTGCAATTCGACCGGTATCAGCGTCTGTTAGAGCTGCGCACGGGAATACAACATTGGGTACATCACCAGCTTGCTCATAGATTTCTTCCGGACCCAGCAAATAAAATCTGGTACGCAGCTTCACTTTCCAGGGCTGTTCCAAATCCAGGAGGGCAGCACCCATCCGATAAACAAAGCCGTTACATGTTGTCAGTACACCATGATAGTAAACCAGCCACCCTTCATCGGTTTCAATTGGGATAGGGCCTGCTCCGATTTTTGTTGACTGCCAGGCACTCTTATCAGACTTTATAGTGCTCATGACATGTCTGTGTTTGCCCCAATATACCATATCCGGACTGAAGCTTACAAAAATATCACCGAACGGAGTATGCCCTGTATCACTGGGGCGGCTCAGCATACAATATTCACCATTGATCTTTCTAGGGAATAAAACTCCGTTTCTATTATAAGGCAGAAAAGCATTTTCTGTTTGATAGAAGGTCTTAAAGTCGTATGTGTAACCTATACCGATAGT
>DUOA01000050.1 GCA_012839095.1 Clostridiales bacterium | reverse complement strand
GGGATACCGCTGCAGAGGATGCCATGTTCCTGGCTCAATATGTAAATAAGGTTTATCTGGTGCACAGGCGGGACAGCCTGCGTGCAACGAAAATACTGGCTGACCGGGTTATTTCCAACAAAAAGATAGAGAAGATCTGGGATTCCAGGGTAGAGGCCATTTTAGGCGAGGATAATGTAACCGGTATTCGCGTGGTTAATGTGAAAACAGGAGAAAAACGGGAAATCAAACTGGATGGCATCTTTATTGCCATTGGCGTACGTCCCAATAATGAACTGATCAAGGGAACCATAGATATGACTGAAGCCGGTTATGTTCTGACAAATGAATCCATGGAGACCAACATACCCGGCGTGTTTGCTGTCGGCGATCTTCGGCAGAAACCTCTTCTGCAGTTGATAACGGCTGCCGCTGATGGTGCTGTTGCAGCTTACAGTGCTCAGAAATATCTTATCGAAAATTTTGACGAATAGAAGGGGGAACTCAGATGGGGCGTCTTTTTGGAACTGACGGTGTCAGAGGCCTAGCCAATATGGAGTTGACAGGCAAACTGGCATTTGAGCTTGGGCAGGCAGGAGCTTATGTCCTGACTATGGCCAAACATAAGCCCAGAATTCTAATCGGCCGGGACACCCGCATTTCCGGAGACATGCTGGAGGCTGCCTTAATTGCCGGCATTTGTTCTGTTGGCGCGGATGCCATTGTGGCAGGAGTCATCCCTACTCCGGCTATTGCCTATCTGACCAGGCATTATGGAGCGGATGCAGGAATTATAATTTCAGCCTCACACAATACAATGGAATACAACGGCATCAAGATTGTAGACGGCAATGGATACAAGCTGCCGGATTCATTGGAGGAACGCATAGAAAGCATTATTCTGGACAGAACTGAAACCATGCCCCTGCCTACGGGCATGCATATAGGGCGGAGAGTGCGCATACGAAATGCTGTCAGGGATTATGTAAGGTTTCTGACAAGCACCGTAGATGTTGATTTAAAGGGCTTTAAAATTGTCCTGGATTGTGCCAACGGGGCTTCATATGAAGCGGCGCCCATGGTTTTCGGCTCTCTGGGAGCAGAAGTTATAACCACCTATCATACGCCTGACGGAACCAACATAAATGACTACTGCGGTTCCACCCATCCTGAAAAACTACAGGCCCTGGTACTGGAGACAGGGGCGGATATAGGTCTGGCTTTTGACGGGGATGCCGACAGACTTATTGCAGTCAGTGAGCACGGCAACCTGGTGGACGGCGATCAGATTATGCTGATATGCGGGCTGGATATGAAGGAGCGGGGTCTGCTTAAGGACAACACCATTGTGGGTACGGTTATGAGCAATCTGGGTCTGGATCTTGCCTTAAAGCGTGCCGGATGCAGACTTGAGAAGACAAAGGTGGGTGACCGCTATGTACTGGAAAAAATGCTGGAACATGGTTACAACCTGGGCGGCGAGCAATCGGGACATATAATTTTTCTGGACCACAATACCACCGGAGATGGTATCCTTACAGCGCTGCAGCTGCTGGCAGTAATGAAAAACAAGAACAAGAGCCTTTCCGAATTGGCATCGGCTATGAAAAAATATCCACAGGTGCTGGTAAATGCCAGTGTATCGGAACAGAACAAACACGGTTATCTGGACGACCAGGAAATACAAAAAGAAATAAAAAGAATAGAAGAACGGTTTCAGGATGAAGGAAGGGTGCTCATACGCCCATCAGGCACTGAACCGGTTGTAAGGGTAATGATAGAAGGCGCTGATCAGAGGGAAATAGAGGAGGAGGCAGTCAGGCTGGCCAGGCTGATTGAGCAAAGATTAGCCTGAGGCAGATGTTTCCTTCAGGCAGTCCGGGCAAATTCCCATGAAATAAATGTTCTTTTCATGGATATCAAATTCTTTAAGGCTGCCTGGATTGAGCACAGCCGGATCCACGTCGAATTCATAGATTATATTACAGCTCCGGCATTTGAAATGACCGTGGTTGCTTACATCCACATCATACCGGAGCTCGTTTCCATCTATGGTAACGGGCCTTACAATATTGGAGCGGATGAATAACTCGAGAGTATTGTATACGGTGGTTTTGGAAAGGGTGGGTATTTCCTCTGACAATGCCCTGTGAATATCATCTGCTGTGGGGTGGGCAGTATTGGAGGCAAGGTATTCAAATATTTTCAGCCGGGGAAAGGAAGGCTTGATTTGGTTTTTCATCAGATAATCCTTAATCTCTTTTACCGAAATCGACATAATAACGCCATCCTTTCCATTATTCGATTCCATAATTTGTAATTTATTAATTGTATTATACTATAATTCAGAAGAATATCAAGCATGCATTAGGCATTCGGCTAAAAATAAAACCTGCTGAGCCAAAAGTTAAGGGGGCAATTGATTTGATAAACAGGGCATTTCGTAATTTTTACTGGGGCTTTCTTTTTGTTATGGTGGATTTCAGACTGAATGGGTTTGATGTTCTGCCGGATATTATAGGTTATATCCTTTTTGTGGCAGGCCTCAACCTGCTCTGGGAAACCCATCAGCAAATTTTCACCAAAGCCAGGACCTATCATATCATAATGGCATTCCTGTCTGTATTTTCAATATATGAAAGGCCTAATCAGAATATGGAAGGTATCCATTTTGGTCCTTTGGGCTTTCTCATAGGTATTGTTATCCTGATCTTTAGTCTGCTGGCCATATACCATTTGTTTATGAGTATCAAAGAATTTGCGCAGGAGCTCAGCGCTCCGGATATTTCTGCAGAAGCCGAAGAACGATGGAAGCAGTTCCTTTATTTTCAGATTGCTGCTTTCGCAGCCTTCTTGCTGATTTTGATTCCGCCTATTGCGTTTGTATACATTATCGTCATGTTGGTGGTTTCAATAATACTGACCATCCGATTTATGGGCTTTATGAACAGGTGCGGCGAAAGGCTGGGCAGCCTGTAATCTTATAGGGAAAAAATCTAAAAAAACGAAGGTTACGCACAATTGTGCTTTGCAACCTTCGTTATGCAATATAGGGGGTTTATCTCTATTATGTCCGTTTTTCCAAAAATAATAAGCGGAAAAAAGGACTTTTTTTATTTTTGGAACAAAAATACTTAATTCAGTTAAATCTGCAACAAAGATCTTTCTCGAGATTGGCGCATCTTTCACAAGATAAGGGCTATAAGAAGTAAAAATGATGGATATGGTTCTTGATATTTCAACTATTGGGAGTACATACCCTGAAACAAATCTCATAACCCCTCTTAAATAGCGGTTTCATTGTTATAGTATTATCAATGTCTTATTAGAAATAAAAATTGTTTGCATAAAAAATATCTATTCTTGCAATTGATAGTAAATTCTGATATCATGAAATTGGAAAAAGGATAAGAAAGGGGTAGACAAATGTTCCAGATAATACTTTATGTTATCGTCGGCATGATTGCTGCTGTTCTGGCAACATTGGTTGTCAACCGCAACAAAACCTACCACGGTTTCATGATCCATCAATGCAACATGAATGAAGAGGAATATGATAGAATTTATAATACTGCCGGCTGATGCATTCACGTCCGGTTAACATGAATGCACAATAATTCTGTCCGGCTGCTTTAAGTTTAGGAGCATTAAACCATATGACACATGAATAAGATAAATTGAATAACTGCTAATGACTTCCAGCAATAGCAGATGGAAAAGCCATAGACCTGGCAGCTGCAACCAGTCTATGGCCTTTTTCGTATACTGTGCTAAAATCCCTTATTTTATTTTTTTGGCCTTTGGATATGAAAAACCGAATGTTTCCACTTCTATGGATTTGATCACTACATCTTCATACGGCCGATCGTATATATCTGTATCCACTTTTGATATATCAATAACAACATCCAGGCCCTCAATTACCTTTCCGAAAACGGCATAATCACCGTCCAGGCCGGGCTGCTCGTCCACCGTAATGAAGAACTGACTTCCTGCCGTGTCAAAACCTACCGGACTCCGGGCCATGGAGATTACGCCTTTTTCATGCAGCAACTGATTGGAATGCCCATTATTGGCCATTTCTCCTTTTATACGATAACCAGGTCCTCCGGTTCCGTCGCCCGCAGGGTCCCCGCCCTGTATCATAAAGTTTTCAATGATACGGTGGAATGTCAGGCCGTCATAAAAGCCTTTGTCTGCAAGTTCAATGAAGTTGTATACGGTATTAGGCGCTTCTGCCGGATACAATTCAATCTTTACCGTGCCCCAGCCTTCAATTTCCATGGTTGCAACGGGGTTTTGTTCCGGCAAAGTCTCCTTTTTTCGGATGCAGCCGGTGGGAAGAATCAAAACAAGGACAAGAATTAATACAAATATAAGGCAGCCATAGCGGTTCATAAAGATCCTCCGTTTCTATGTAAGAATTGTCCCTTGTATTTTTCACAATTCAGTTTAGCACAGAAGAGGGGCCGGGACAATACCAACCGTCACCAATGCTTAAAGCAGCTGTTTTTAAAAAGTAAAGAAGGTGGAATACTGACTTAAATTTGTTGGACAATTCAGTCATATGGTTATTATAATAGAGTATAGCGGGACCGGCTGACAGGATATAATAAAAACCTGTGGAGTTCCTGCGATGAAGTAATACAGGTCAAAGGAGGAATTCTGTGAGCTTTTTGGAATTGGCAAAAAAGAGATGTTCGGTGCGTCGCTTTCTTCCGAAGGAAGTCGAGGATGAAAAGCTGATGCAGGTACTGGAAGCAGCCAGGGTTGCCCCCTCTGCCTGCAATTTGCAGCCCTGGCATATAATAGTGGCTAAGGACCCTAAGGTCAGACAGCAGTTGTATGAGTCCTATCCCAGGGACTGGTTTGCAGAAGTACCTGTTGTTCTTGTAGTATGCGTCGATCGTGCCCAGTCCTGGAAGCGGGCAGACGGAAAAGATTATGGAGATGTGGATATTGCCATCGCAGTCGATCATATGACGCTGGCTGCTGCCGATCTGGGTCTGGGCACCTGCTGGCTGGGAGCATTTGATGTGGAAAAATGCAGCAGGGCACTCCAGCTGCCCCGTAACCTGGAGCCCCTTGTAATGCTGCCTTTGGGATATCCGAAGCAGACCGAATCTCCCGAGCGGCATAAAACCCGCAGGAAAAGCCTGGAGGAATTTGTACGTTGGGAATGATATTGTCCATATACAAACAAATTGATAAGCATATAATGGAGGACGAAAAGCCCTCCATATTTCTGAACAGGCTGCTTAAGTCAGGTGATTTAAAGGCCTACCCATTTTCCATGCTGAGCGATCTGGTCAGGGTCAGGCAGTCGCCTCAGCACCATCCTGAAGGGAATGTCTGGAATCACACCATGCTGGTACTGGACCTGGCTGCTAAGTATAAAAACAGAAGCAGGTCGCCAAGGGTGTTTATGTGGGCAGCCTTATTGCACGATCTGGGTAAGGTACCGGCTACTAAAGTAAGAAAGGGAAAAATAACCGCATACAATCATGATAAGCTGGGTGTCGGCCTGGCAGCCGATTTTCTCAGGGAATTTAACGAAGAGCCCGGCTTTATTTCCAGGGTAACAGCCATGGTAAGATGGCATATGCAAATCCTATTCGTAGTAAAGGACCTGCCCTTTGCTGATACGAGGAAAATGCTTAAGGAGCTTCCCCTGGAGGAAATAGCATTGCTGGGCTACTGTGACAGAATGGGGCGTGGGAAAATGACTTCTGAAAGAATAAGGGCGGAAGAAGAGAATATCAGGATTTTTACAGAGAAAGGCAAGAGGGTTGAGGAGGAGCTTTTCGGCAGTCATAAAACTGACAGATGGCAAATAGCCGCTTTAGGTGAATTGCTGATTGATTTTACTCCATCTGGAACATCAGCCCAGGGAGGGGCAATGTTTGAAAGAAATCCGGGAGGAGCGCCTGCCAATGTGCTGGCTGCTGCCGCCAAACTGGGTCTTTCCACTGCCTTTATCGGAAAGGTGGGTCAGGATTCCTTCGGATATTTTTTAAAGGATACCCTAATCCGGCAGGGCATTGACACTGAAGGTCTGATTTTTACAAAGGAGGCAAACACCACCCTGGCCTTTGTCCATCTGGATGAGAAGGGCGAGCGCAGCTTCAGCTTTTACAGAAGTCCGGGAGCAGACATGCTCCTGACGGAGCATGAGCTTAAGGGTGATATTATTGAAAACTCAATCGTATTCCATTTCGGTTCGGTTTCCATGACCCATGAGCCTGCCAGGACTGCAACATTAAAGGCTGCAGAAATGGCCAGGGATGCCGGAAAGCTCGTCTCTTATGATCCTAATCTCAGGCCGCCCCTCTGGGCAAGCCTGAAAGAAGCAAAAAATGTAATACAGAAGGGTCTTCCATATACGGATATTTTAAAAATCTCGGAAGAGGAACTGGAATTTTTATGTGATACCGGGAATTTGGAAGCAGGATCTGAACTTTTATACAAGAAGTATGGCATACCCATTATCCTTATTACCCTGGGACCGGATGGGTGTTTTTACCGCAGGCAGGAACTGACAGGCCGCTGCCCCGGCTATAAGGTAAAAGCAGTGGATACAACCGGAGCCGGCGATGCATTTCTCGGAGGGTTTCTTTATAAGTTTCTAAGCTCCCGCAGACAGATATCCGAGCTGGATGAGGAAGCTGTTACCGAGGCAGTAAGCTTTGCCAATGCCATGGGTGCCTTGACCGTCACCCGGAAGGGTGCCATACCTGCGATTCCAAGTCTGGAAGAAGTAAACAAACTTATTGAATCATAATGCCGGTTAAAGTAATATATACATATATTATGGAGAAATTCCAAATAGCATAGGGGGACGATGATATGTTGAACAAACAAGAACTTTCGGACATGGGCAAATGGGCAGGTTTTTTGGGAATTATAAACATTATCGGCGGAGTGCTGGGCTGCATTTCCATTGTAGGGCTTATACCCGGCATTATTGCAATCATTCTGGGTTTGAAATTAAGAGGTGCCAAGCGATACGCAGATGAGGCCGTGGCGGCTCCGGACGGCGTAACGGAAACCAGCAGGCTCAACCTGATGATATCGGATTTATCCGCTTTCTTTAAAATACAGGGTATTCTGATTATCATCAGTCTGGTTCTTTCTATTATCGGAGTTATTTTATTTGCCACTGCCGGCTACCATTTCTATTCTAATATGCCTTATTATTACTGAGGCACCTTCCATCAAGAAGAAAGGCTGCTAACTTCAATACATAAGAGAAATCCAGGTATATACCTGGATTTTTGCTAAGTTACTTTTCTTTAATCTTTGTACTCTACTTTATTCTTTTGCGAGAAACTTTTCAGTACATCCTTGATCCAGGAGAAATCGTCCTTGATAACTCCCTTTTGAATAACAAAGGCCTTGGGTTCGCCGCTTATCTGAATCTCTATTCGTTCTACCGGCTTTTCAATAAATAAAACTTTTTTCTTACCCAAGGTATTCTGGATGGAGACAATTTTATTGGCCGCGAATCTTCTCCAATGATTCTCTCCAACCAGGTTCAACGAGAGTTCCCCCAGATCCGCATTGAACTGTTTGACATACTGTTCCGACAATCTCATCATCCCCTTAAGATAAATTTCTCCCGCAGGGGCGATACCGGCTGCGAATGTTGTTGAGAACCCTGTTACCACTTTGCCTGTATAAGTGCTTAATATGTAATTTTGTACGAAAGTACCAGCGACCCCTAAACGGGCAGCTTGATTACATTATAACATAAAAATGAAATAAAAGGAAGATATTTGATTTTTGCAGCCTTGTGACCGGAATTACTTCATGCTAGAATAGGGATGAAAAAGGAGGCATAGTATGAGTTCATCTATTCGTAGTATAAAGCTGGCTCCCGAAGGGAGAGCAAGAATAAACTGGGTAAGACAGTACATGCCGCTGCTCAACTCATTGGAAAAGGAATTTCTGGAGCAGCAGCCCTTTGCAGGCAGGCGGATTGCCGTATCCGTCCATTTGGAGGCCAAAACGGCTTATCTTTCCCTGGTGCTGGCAGCAGGCGGGGCAGAAGTAGCTGTTACCGGCAGCAATCCCCTGTCCACTCAGGATGCCGTTGCGGCTGCATTGGCAGAGGAGGGGCTTAAGGTCTATGCCTGGCATGGAGCTGCGGAGGAGGAATACAAGACCCATTTGAATCAGACTCTGGACTTCGGACCTCACATCATTATCGATGACGGCGGCGACCTGGTTAATTTGCTGCATACAGAGCGGACTGATTTGCTGGCCGGCGTGGCAGGAGGCTGCGAGGAAACCACTACAGGCGTACTGCGTCTGCGGGCAAGAGAAAAAGAGGGCAAACTGGCCTTTCCCATGGTGTCTGTCAACGATGCATTTTGCAAGTATTTATTCGACAATCGGTATGGAACCGGTCAGTCTGTATGGGACGGGATCATGCGTACCACCAATTTGATTGTGGCAGGCAAAAATGTGGTAGTCGCAGGTTATGGCTGGTGCGGTAAGGGTGTGGCAATGAAAGCCAAGGGGCTGGGTGCCAATGTAATCGTTACGGAGGTTGATCCTGTCAAGGCCATTGAAGCCGTAATGGACGGTTTCAGAGTAATGACCATGGATGAAGCAGCACCCATAGGGGACATTTTTATTACCGTAACGGGTTGCATAAAGGTAATCCGAAAGGAACATTTCCGGAAGATGAAGAACGGCGTTCTGCTGGCCAATGCAGGGCATTTTGATGTGGAGCTGTGGCTGCCTGACTTGGAGGAACTCTGCACAGAGAAAAGGCCTATGCGTCAGAATATCATGGGTTATGTAATGGATGACGGCAGGATTCTGAATCTGCTGGCAGAAGGAAGACTGGTTAATCTGGCATCCGGAGACGGCCATCCTGCTGAAATAATGGATATGAGCTTTGCCCTGCAGGCCTTGTGTGCAAGGTATGTTCTGGAAAACCAGGGCAGACTGGAAAAACGTGTTTATGCTGTTCCGGAGGAGATAGACAAACGGGTGGCGCAGATGAAGCTGCAGGCCATGAACATCCTCATAGATCAGTTGACGGAGGAGCAGTCGGAATATTTGAGTGCCTATTGATATTGCAGCAAATAATATGGTAAAAAACGGTAATTGGAATTCTGTAAACGGGGATATCATATGAAAACCTTGATTAAAAATATAGAAATCATAACAATGGATGATGAGAACCGCCATTATCCGGAGGGTGCTATTTTATATGAGGATGATACCATAGTATATGCGGGGCCTTCCTCCGGACTGGATTCAAGATTGATTAAGGCTGAACCAGGCAAGCTGAAAATAATGGACGGCAGGGGAATGCTGGCCCTGCCCGGTTTTGTCAATGCTCATACTCACATAGCCATGACTGCCTTCCGCGGCTATGCTGACAATATGCCCTTATGGGAATGGCTGAGCCAGAGGATCTGGCCCATGGAAGAAAGGCTGGAGCAAGGGGATGCCTACTGGCTTTCCCTTCTTGGGGCGGCAGAGATGATATCATCCGGTGTGACCACATTTTCCGATATGTACATGTTTATGACTGATACTGCGCAGGCTGTTTCAGATTGCGGCATGCGTGCTGTTTTAAGCAGGGGTCTGACCGGGCCGGATGAGCACATGGAACAAAGATACCGGGAAGTTGATGAACTGGCCGAATGGCAAAGAAAGGCAGAGGGCAGAATCCGCATGATGATAGGCCCTCATTCTGTTTATACCTGTGCACCTGAGGTTCTTATCACAAGCAGGCAGCTGGCAGAAAAGTACGGCGTGGGAATTCATGTTCATCTGTCTGAAACGGCCGGTGAAGTGGAGGAGTGTATTGGGAAATATGGTAAAACTCCTGTGAGGCATCTCCATGATCTTGGCCTGTTTGAACTGCCTGTTACGGCTGCCCACTGTGTTCATCTGACGCAGGATGATATGGAACTGATGGCAGGATGGAATGTTAAAGCAGTTCACTGCCCATCCAGCAATATGAAGCTGGCCAGCGGTTTTGCACCGGTAGATGATATGCTGAGGCATGGAATTACCCTTTCTCTGGGCACGGATGGAGCAGCCAGCAACAATAATCTCAGCATACTTAAGGAGATGTCTGTGGCTGCGCTCATTGCCAAGGGCTATACGGGGAATGCTGAAGCATTGCCTGCAGTGAAGGCTGTGGAGATGGCCACCCGAATGGGTGCGGAAGCTCTTAATCTGCAGGATGAAATCGGAAGCCTGGAGCCGGGCAAGAAGGCGGATATTCAGCTTATAGATTTAAGCGGTCCCCATTATCACCCCAGGGAAGATCCCCTTGTTCACCTGGTATACAGCGGTTATTCGGGTGATATCAATACGGTTGTTATAAACGGACAGGTGGTTATGCAGGACAGAGTTCTCACCACCATTGATTTGGAGCGGGTTTATAAGGAGGTCGACAGAATCATTAAGAGAATTCGATATTAAGGCAGCTGCTTCTGCCTGGTTTATCTGTAAATGCCCTTGCTTCCGTAAACTTGATTAAACAAAGCGTTTTTCTTTTTCCTGTTTCATTTTGTTATGCCTTTTTATACAGTTATTAATACTGTGTAATATAGTATTAATAAATACATAAAGAACATGTAAAAGTTTTGAAATATTTTAAGGGTATAATAAAGCAAGGACAAGAATAGGAACGGGAGGGAGCAACGTGAGTATCTTTTTCAAATCGGAAGTCGGACGGGGAATAGCAGTCGCACTTATATCTGTTGGTATTACCATCTTAACCATATTGCCGTTGTTCCTCATGGAATTCCTGAGTTCACTGTAATCTTTATATATTGTTTTACTCTCTGAATATTTATGATAATGTTAGCAAAGCAGCCGGTATTTTCTTTCTTCCGGCTGCTTTTATTTCCGGCCAATCAGGGAACAAAGACATGGTTCCCGATTGTCCTGGTGTTTTCGGCGGATATCCGTTTTCGCATCCAGCGGGAAGTTGCTGTTACGGGATTCATATAAAACAGGCATCCATTTGTCGGATCATTTCCCAATATGGCATCGGAGACAGCCCTGTAAGCATCCGGGCTGGGTTTCAGATTTATCTGGCCGTCTTCCACACAGGTAAATGCTCCCGGCTGATAAATGACTTCCTTAATAGTATTGGGAAACAAAGGTGATTTTACACGATTAAGAATAACGGCTGCAACAGCCACCTTGCCGATATATTCCTCCCCTCTGGCTTCACCGTGAACTGCCTTTGCCATGAGATGGATATCCTCTGCCTTTCAATTAGTGACAAGAGAAAGCTCCTGAACCATTTTTACTGTCGCCTCATTATCAGCACTTGCGTTTTCTGCAAGAGACAATCCCGGTAAGGATACCAAAACCAAAATCAGGCAGACAGCCAGCAGCTTTTTCACATTTATCCCTCCTCAAATTTATTATTTTCAAAAAATCTAATGATATGCTGTCAATTTTTATACTAAAGTTTTGCATAAAAAAAGAAGGACCGGATACAGCCCTTCCTGTGGAATTTGTTCTATGTCAGTCCTCTTCTTCGAACAAACGGAATTTGCCTTTGCCGCCAAATAAAAGCATTATCAGAAAAAATATGATAATTATGGTAAGAATGCTGCTGCCTCCTCCAAACAAATCACCGCTGCCAAAGCCTTTCATATCATCCATGGATTTAGCACCTCGTTTCCCGCAAATTTTAAATACTGTGAAATTCAGCTGTGCTGCCATTCCATTCTATGACGCTTTTCGGGCATTGGTGCATGATATAATCATGTTATTTCAGCAGCGCTTCGCCTACCTTGTAAATATCCCCGGCCCCCATTGTGATGACAAGGTCACCGGGCTTTGCATGCTGCCTTACATAAGCTGTGATTTCACCAAAATCACTTATATAGCTGCAATTTACACCTTTCTCGGAAATGGCCTCTGCCAGCATCCCGGAGTTTATATCTCCTGTATTTTTTTCTCTGGCTGCATAGATATCAGTCAGAATTAAGAAATCCACTCCATGAAATGCTTCGGTAAACTCTCTGAACAGCTTTTGGGTGCGGGTATAGGTATGAGGCTGGAAAATGCACCACAAGCGGTTATGGGGATAATTTAATGCGGTTGAGATCGTGGCTTTCACCTCAGCTGGGTGATGGGCATAGTCATCTATTATGGTTGCCTGCCTGTCGGTTCTTCCCTTTAGCTCAAATCTGCGATGGGTCCCTTTGTAATGCAGGAGAGCTTCCTGCATTTTTTCGGGGGAGACGCCCATAAGGCTGCAGGCGGCAATGGAAGCCAGTGCATTGTATACATTATGTTTTCCCGGCACCTTTAATGAAAATCTCCCCAGATCCTTCCCATTATTTATAAGAGAAAAGGAAGAACGGCCATTGCTGTCATAGGAGATATTCTCGGCTGTCCAGTTGCAGGGGTGGTCGATACCGTATGTAATCGTCCGGCAGTTTACTTCCCCCATTAATTTCAGAACAAGAGGGTCATCCCCGCAACCGACGACATACCCGGATTCGGGAACCAGGCCGGCATACTTCACAAAGGAGGAATATATTTGGCCGAGGTCTTTAAAGTAGTCCAGGTGATCGCTGTCAATATTCAGGATAATGGCCAAATAAGGGCGAAATTTGAGGAAGCTGTCCATATATTCGCAAGCCTCGGTTATAAAGAATTCGCTTTGGCCTGTTCGTACGTTTCCGCCAATCTCATCCAGTTCTCCTCCCACCAGAATAGTGGGGTCCAGTCCAGCCCGATGCATCATCATGGCCAGCATGGAGGTGGTTGTTGTTTTTCCATGGGAGCCTGCCACTCCTATGGCGAACCTGAAGGTCTCCATGATCTGGCCTAACAGAGTTGCTCTGTCCATACAGGGTATGCCCTGCCTTCCGGCCTCCATCAGCTCGGGATTGTCATCCTTGACTGCGGCCGTATAAACCACCAGGTCTGCTCCTGAAATGTTCTGGGAATGATGCCCCTGATATATTGTTGCTCCGTTGGCCTGCAGACGCGCTGTCAGTCCTGACAGCTTCAGATCCGAACCGGAAACCGTATAGCCCTTCTCCAGCAGAATCTCTGCCAGACCGCTCATGCTGATGCCGCCGATTCCGACAAAGTGAACATGCCTGCCGGCAAAATCACGGATATGTTGTTTTTCCATTCAATTCACTCCAAACCAAATAAGTACAATCTATTCGATTGATATTTGGCAAATAATATACCTAGTATTCATGATGTTTATTATATCCATTTACAGCTTGTTTTATCAACTGCTATATAAAAAATATAATATATCCTTATGGGTCTTACTATGAAAAGTTTTGACATCCGATTTAGCGCTTGACATTTAACCGCTGGGTTGTAATATATATTTACAGGAAGATGCAGCAACTGCATCCGGCGATTAGAACAACTAGAACAGTCCCGAATTTGCATATTTAGTTATACAGTTGATCAAACTGGCAATTATCATGGCGATAATTGTATGAGAAGCAAGAGGGAAAGCAAGCACGTTAGGTGTATAGTACCTTTTGCTTTTTCCTTTCATAAGATTTTTCGATAGTATATATTTCATGAACAATAACATAAAAGGAATTTAGGGGGACACCAAGATGAATAGCATAACAACAAAAAATGAAACTTCGAGCATAATCAAACTGGACACTCAAAGGAGAATTCCCAGGCAGCAGCCGGATACCGGCGGTGAAAATATTGAGTTGACGGATGTGGTCTGTGAAAGTATTTACATAGACGCAAAAAAACTGCGATAGTTATTGTTGACATGTGGAGTTATCATTGGTGCAAGACCTGGATGGGACGTGCAGCTGCGATGATACCCAGGATGAACATGGTCCTGGATTTGGCCAGGGAGCTGGGAATGTTGGTAATCCATGCTCCGACGGATGTTGCTAATTTCTATGCAGGCTGGGAACAAAGGGAGAGAATGTCTGCGCTGCCCCAGGTCCTTATACCCGGATTGGACTTAACTACCTGGCCTTCCGAAGAGCTTATGAGCAAGCTGCCCGAACCCCTGTATTGGGAAGGAGACATGTGCGGTGGGCCTTTTGATTGCAAGCCCAACTATGGGGAATACAAGCTGCACCCGGATCTTGTAATAGGACAGGGAGATTGGATATCCGCATCAGGACAGGATGTATATAATCTTTGTATGGAAAAAGGAATAGAAAATCTGATTTACATGGGGGGAGCAACCAATATCTGCCTTGTCAGAAAACCAGACGGCATGATCAATATGGAGGCGGCAGGTTTAAGGTGTTTGATCGCACGTGACCTGAACCAGGCCTACTCCGTAGCGGATGACAGCAGCGGGCTTGACAAAAATACGGATGCAGTTGAAGAAAGGATCAATGTAAAATCGACAGTACATTAGTTTTGCGTGCGGCAGCCTTCAGAGGAGATAAAAAGCTTTCACTTGATAGTGAAAGCCATTATTTGAGCATGCCGGCTGTACCATCTCTGCCGGACATTTACATTTCTGACCTAAAGTCAATATGGTCAAGTGTAAGGGGACATATCCCATGGTGGAATCATCCCGAGCTTGGTACAAATCCTCCTCCGGTAAAAGACCGATCATATGACGGCTCACCTCTTATTCTCAGAGGGGTTGAATATAACAAGGGTATAGGGGTGGATTCACCTTCACAGATGGTATATGAAATAAAGGAGGATTATGACACCTTTGTTGCCCTTGCAGGCGTTTGCGAATCAATGCTGGAAAATGACCTGGGACGTGAAATTGCTGCCTTGGCTAAGGTGGTATTCAAGATTTTCTTAGACGGAAAGCAGATTGCTGAAAGCAGGGCTATGACAATTTCAGAGGCCCCCTGGAGGTTTAATATAAAAATACCTTCAGGAAGCCGGACAATCAG
>DUOA01000001.1 GCA_012839095.1 Clostridiales bacterium | reverse complement strand
CTTGCAGCCTTTTTCAATTCTAAATAAAGATATGATCTTGCCTTAATTGTTGATCTATATTCTAACATATTTTTAATTTCACCCCAGATTCGTGGCCACTTTTGTATGCAATTATTATACCACTATATAGAAGGCAAGTCCAAAACAACCTGTAAATTTATCTTATTCATAGAAGCAAAGTTAACTGAAATGATATGAAGCGAGCATTTCTCTCCATACAAAAAACCGCCAAAGGTATTTAAACCAATGACGGTTTTGTAAACTCGCAAACAAACTCGAGTGTAAAGAAACAACAATTACCTCTTGGAGAACTGAGGCGCTCTGCGGGCTCCTTTGAGTCCGTATTTCTTTCTTTCCTTCATCCTGGGATCTCTGGTCAGATAACCGGCCTTCTTAAGCGCGGGGCGCAGTTCCTCATCTGCCTGCAGCAGTGCACGGGAGATACCATGACGGATAGCACCTGCCTGGCCTGTGAATCCGCCTCCATATACGTTAACCAGAACATCAAATTTGCCTAAGGTTTCGGTAAGCACCAATGGCTGCCGGGCAATGACCTTCAGAGTTTCCAGTCCGAAATAGTCATCGATGTCTCTGTTGTTAATTATAAATCTGCCTTCTCCGGGAACCAGCCGTACTCTGGCAATTGACTTTTTTCTTCTTCCTGTTCCAAAATATTGAACTTTGGCCATTCTATTCATCCTCCTTTCGTGCACCTTACAGTTCAAGCAGCTCTGGCTGCTGTGCTTCATGCTTATGGTCCGGGCCTGCATAAACCTTCAATTTTTTCAGCATTGCCCTTCCTAGGCTGTTATGCGGAAGCATACCCTTAACTGCCAGGTAAATGGCTTCGGTGGGCTTCTTTTCCATAAGCTGCCTGAAGGTTACTTCCCTCAGTCCTTTGGGATAAGAAGTATGCCTTCTATATAATTTCTGTTCTTCCTTTTTGCCTGTTACCTCTACCTGATCGGCATTGATTACGATAACAAAGTCACCTGTATCCACATGGGGGGTATAGGTGGGTTTATGTTTTCCTCTAAGAATTTTTGCTATTTCAGATGAAAGCCGGCCAAGGGTTTTCCCTTTGGCATCCACTACATACCACTTTCGTTCTACATTAGCGGAATTGGCCATAAAGGTCTTCATCGGTGGTTCCCTCCAATCAATTTCAAAATAAGCTTTGTTTGTTCCGTTTCATTATCTCAAAGATCCGGGGCTAGTGGATCTTAATTGACACTAAACTTTATTTTAATACATGCAGCCCGGCGTGTCAAGGTGTTATTTCCTTGAAATATCAAGCTTTACAGCCTGCTGCATAAGGTTTTCAGGGATGGTTTGGTAATATACCTCCTCCAAAATGAGGCCATGGGGCGGTGCTGTAGGACCGGCCTGTTTTCTGTCTCCGGATGCGATTATCTGAGGAATCCGGCCGGGCTCTATTTTTCCCTTTCCCGCATCAATTACCGTACCTGCTATTATTCTGACCATGTTGTAGAGAAACCCGTTGCCGGTGAGCAGAATATGGTAGAAGGGTGCATCCTTTACCAGTTCGGCATCATATATGGTGCGCACGGTGGATTTTACGGGAGAGCCTGCAGCCATGAAGGCAGCAAAGTCGTGAGTGCCTTTAAAATACTGCACTGCTTCCTCCATAGCCTGTACATCCAGCCGCATGGGAACATGGTAGAAATACTGCCAGCCTATGGCTGTGCCGCTGGGATTGTTTACTATGGAATACCGGTATCTTTTCGCCAAGGCGGAAAACCTTGAATGAAAGTTCATACCCGCTTCTTCAGAACTGATAATGCGAATATCGCGGGGCAGAAGAGTATTCAGTGCATAGCTGAATCGCTCCGGCGGGATACGGGAATCGGTAAGAAAGTTGGCTACCTGCCCCCGGGCATGGACTCCGCTGTCCGTTCGTCCGGAGCCGATAAGTTCCACCTTTTTGCCGGTCAGACGCTCCAGTGTGTCCTCCAGCGTCTGCTGTACCGTTGCTTCATTTTTCTGCCGCTGCCATCCTGCATAACGGGATCCGTCATATTCAATTGTCAGCCTGATATTCTTCTTCATTCTGCCCGAACCCTTTATAAATATGTATTCAGCAGAACAGCTGCAATCAGGAGCATGGTGACCCCAAAGGCAGCAAAATCAACAAGGCCCATAGTCAGCACCTTCATTCGAGTTCTGCTGTCGCCTCCCCTGTAACAGCGGGCCTCCATTGCCATGGCCAGCTCGTCCGCCCGCCTGAAAGCACTGATAAACAGGGGTACCAGCAGGGGAATCAGGGATTTGGCCCGCTGGATCAGGTTTCCGCTTTCAAAATCCGCCCCTCTCGCCATCTGCGCCTTCATAATCTTATCGGTTTCCTCAAGCAGGGTGGGTATGAATCTCAGGGCAATGGTCATCATCATGGCCAGTTCATGTGCCGGAAACTTAACCACCTTCAAAGGCCTTAGAAGCATTTCTATGCCATCGGTCAGGGCAATGGGTGAGGTGGTAAGAGTCAGCAGCGAGGTGCCGGTAACCAGAAAGGTCAGCCTGAGGGTCATAAAAAGGCCCTGTCTCAGCCCCTCTGCCGTCACACGAAAAAACCAGAATGAAAACAGCTCTGTTTCTCCGGGGGTGAAGAGGAGGTTTATAAAAAATGTCAGCAGAATAATAAACAGCAGGGGCCGCAGACCTTTGAAAATAAACTTTACCGGTATTTTGGACAAGGCAATCACCAGAGAAATAAAGGCCAGAATAAAAAGATAACCGGAATAATTGCGAACAAAGAATATGATGACAATAAACAAAAAGGTAATAACCAGCTTTGTCCGGGGATCCAGCCGATGAACGGGGGAATCCGACGGGTAGTATTGTCCGATTGTTATGTCCCTAAGCATGTCTTCTTCCCTCCAGGATTTTTCTCAGCACAGCTTTTGCCTGATCCACGGTATAGATATCTGTCGGAACATCCATGCCTTTTTCTTTTAGTGCCATCATCAGGCTGGTTATCTGAGGAACGTCCAGCCCGATTTCCTTTAATCTATCAGCATGGGCAAATACTTCTTCCGGTGTGCCGGTTAAGGCTATCTGCCCCTTGTTCATCACGATAATCCTGCCCACCAGCCTGGCAACATCATCCATGCTGTGGGAAACCAGAATAACGGTAAATCCCCTCTCCCTGTGAAGGGCGGCAATCTCCTCAAGAATCTCGTTTCTTCCCCTGGGATCCAAGCCGGCTGTGGGCTCATCCAGTATCAGTATTTTGGGTCTCATAGCCAGGACGCCTGCAATAGCCACTCTCCGCCGCTGGCCGCCGCTCAGCTCAAAGGGAGAGCGGTCCTTGATTTCATCATAGGGAAGGCCCACCAATTGTACTGCTTCCCTGACCCTTGTTTCAATTTCCTCCTGGGGCAGGCCCAGGTTTTTGGGGCCGAAAGCAATGTCCCTGGCCACGGTTTCCTCGAAAAGCTGGTGCTCAGGATACTGAAAAACCAGTCCCACCTGCTGCCTGACAGCCCTTAGTTCCCTGCTGCCCTTTTCGATACGGATCTCGTTCACAATCACCGTTCCCTGGGTTGGCTTCAGCAAACCATTGAGATGCTGAATCAGAGTGGATTTTCCTGAGCCGGTATGGCCGATAAGGCCGATAAATTCTCCGTCCTGAATTTCCAGATCTATATCAAGTATTGCAGTGGATTCAAAGGGGCCTCCCTGCATATAGATGTGAGACACCTGTTCCATCTTTACGGGCATAGTATATTCACCATCTCTTCCGTACTCAGGGGATCACCTGTTATGGGGAAACCCTCTTTTTTCAGTTCATAGGCCAGCTCCGCTATCTGAGGTACATCCAGGCCAATTTCTCTCAATTCGGATACCTGGCGGAAAATTTCACGGGGAGGGCCGTCCATAATTATCCTGCCTTCCTCCATTACCACCACGCGATGGGCGCGGATGGCTTCCTCCATGAAGTGGGTGATATGGACAATGGTAATACCTTCTTCTTCATTCAGGTAATGCACCGTATCCATGACTTCTTTTCTGCCTGAAGGATCCAGCATGGCGGTTGGCTCATCCAAAATAATGATTTCCGGGCGCATGGCTATGATGCCGGCAATGGCCAGGCGCTGTTTCTGCCCGCCGGAAAGCAGATGCGGGGCCGATTTGGCAAACTGCAGCATTTTAACCGCCTTTAGGGCATCATCCACCCGCAGGCGGATTTGTTCCGGGGGTACAGCCAGGTTTTCAGGCCCGAAGGCCACATCTTCCTCTACAATGGTGGCCACCAGCTGATTGTCGGGATTCTGAAATACCATGCCGGCAACCTGGCGGATATCCCATATAAGGTTTTCATCCCGTGTGTCCATTCCCTTGACTATTACCTGTCCCGACATGGGAAGCATCAGTCCGTTGATATGCTTGGCCAGCGTGGATTTGCCGGAACCATTGTGACCGATGACTGCCACAAACTCCCCTTTCCGGATATCCAGGGATACCCCATCCAGAGCGGTTGTTTCTTCTCCTTCATTACCTGCGTATCTGTAATAAACATCCTTAATCTGTATAATAGGTTCCATTACTCTGTACCGGCCTCCCTGCATGCAAAATTAGCTGCCTATAAAAAATATGGATTAAGCTACAGGTAAAACATCCCATGAACTTAATCCGTTATTTCCAAGTGGCTGTCTGATATTTTAAACCAGCTCTATGATTACAGTTTCGGCTCCGTCGCCTCTGCGCGGTCCCTTCTTGATTATTCTTGTGTAACCGCCGCCGGAAGCCAGTTTCTCTTTCCTCTCCCTGTATTTGGGCCCGTACTCATTGAACATTTTCTCGATCAGGGGGTGCTTAACCTCTCGCAAACGTTCTGCATATTCCTTTTTGGTTTCGTCTTCCTTGCGCAGTTCCTTCATATCATAGAGATATGCCATCATCTGTCTTCTTGCATGCAATTTGGACGGCAGGTCGTTGGTTACTTCCAGGGTAACGGTCTGTCCTTTCTCGTTGTTGACTTCCTTGGTTACCTTGACCGTTTTATCATATTCATTAACAGCAAGAGTAATCAGCTTCTCAGCTATGCTGCGTACCTCTTTGGCCCTGGCCAGTGTGGTTTCAATTCTGCCATGCCATAAAAGGTTGGTAACCTGATTACGCAGCAGTGCTCTCCGCTGATCACTGGGTCTGCCTAATTTCCTATATCCGGGCATAATCTCCCTCCTCCATGGTGTTTATTCTTCTTTTTGTTTCAAGCTTAGGTTCAATGCGGTAAGCTTGGCCTGGACCTCTTCCAGGGATTTTTTCCCCAGGTTTCTTACCTTCATCATTTCCTCTTCCGTCTTCTGAGTCAACTCCTGTACCGTGTTGATTCCTGCACGCTTCAGGCAGTTATAGGAACGGACGGAAAGATCCAGTTCTTCTATGGTCATCTCCAGAACCTTTTCCTTTTTGTCCTCTTCTTTCTCAACCATGATTTCCACATCATTTACATGAGCGGTCAGGTCAATGAAGAGGGACAGGTGCTCCACCAGTATCTTGGCGGCCAGGCTGGTTGCTTCATCCGGCATAATGGTTCCGTTGGTCCATACTTCCAGAGTCAGCTTGTCATAGTCGGTTACCTGGCCCACACGGGTATTTTCCACATTGAAATTAACCCTGCGTATGGGGGTAAAGATGGAATCAACAGGTATCATTCCAAGAGGCTGACCCGGGTGCTTATTGCGTTCCGCAGAAGCATATCCTCTGCCCTTTTCGATGGTTATTTCCATAAACAGCCTGGCATCCTCATTAAGGAAGGCAATATGGTGATCCGGATTGACAATCTCCACATCGGCATCCACAATGATATCCCCTGCCGTAACCCGGCCAGGGCCCTGGGCGTTGATGGTAATAATCTTCGGATCGTCTCCGGACATCTTTATTGCCAGCTCTTTCAGATTCAGGATAATTTCCACCAGGTCTTCCTGAACACCCGGCAGGGTGGAGAACTCATGGAGAACCCCATCCACCTTTATGGATGTTACAGCTACTCCCGGCAGCGACGACAGTAAAACTCTCCTCAGGGAGTTTCCCATGGTTATCCCGAAACCTCTTTCCAAAGGCTCCAGAACAAACTTTCCGTACCTGTTGTCTTCGCTCATTTCAACAATCTCTATTTTGGGTTTTTCAATTTCTATCAATATAAACCCTCCTCATAACTTATTAATCCGTTTATCTCGAGGGCAACTGACCCGAATCGGTCATCATACTGCTTCCGAAACATTATCTGGAGTACAGCTCTACAATGAGATGTTCCTGAATTTCCAGGTCCAGGTCCTCTCTGGCAGGTAGTGCTGCAACGCTGCCTTCCAGTTTTTCGTAATCAACCTGCAGCCAGGGCACAACTGTTCTGCCTGTTCCCTCCCGCAGTGCCTTGAAATGGTCTATCCCGGAAGCGCTCTTTGCCCTTACTGCAATGGTCTCACCAACATTGGTGATATAGGAGGGTATGTTTACCTTCTTGCCGTTGACGGTGATATGCCCGTGAAGTACCAGCTGCCTGGCCTGTTTTCTTGAATTGGCAAATCCCAGACGGTATACCACATTGTCCAGCCTTCTTTCCAGAAGCTGAAGCAGATTCTCACCGGTAATACCCTTCATTTTTTCTGCTCTTTCAAAATATCTCTCAAATTGTCTTTCCAGTATGCCGTAAATTCTTCTTACCTTTTGCTTCTCACGAAGCTGAATGCCGTACTCCGAAAGCTTTCTCCTGCTGTTTCCATGCTGTCCGGGAGCAACCGGCCTTCTGACCATGGCGCATTTGTCGGAATAGCATCTGTCGCCTTTCAGGTAGAGCTTCATTCCCTCCCTGCGGCACTGACGGCATTGGGGTTCCAAATTTCTTGCCATCTGTCACACCTCCATTATCTCATACTCTTCTTCTCTTGGGTGGTCTGCATCCGTTATGGGGGATGGGGGTAACATCCTTAATCATGCTGACCTCCAGTCCGGCTGCCTGCAGTGAACGGATGGCAGCTTCTCTGCCGGAACCAGGTCCCTTTACGTAAACCTCTACGGTTTTCAGGCCGTGCTCCATGGCTGCTTTGGCTGCAACCTCGGCTGCACTCTGTGCTGCAAAGGGCGTGCTTTTCTTTGAGCCGCGAAAGCCCAGTCCGCCTGCACTTGCCCAGGACAGCGCATTGCCTGCTGTATCTGTTATTGTAACAATTGTATTGTTAAAAGTAGATTGAATATGGGCAGCACCGCGCTCTATATTTTTCTTCTCGCGTCTTTTCCTTGATCTGCGTGCTGTTTGCCTTGCCATTAATTTCCCTCCTTATTTCTTTCTGCGTGCACCAACAGTACGCTTGGGACCCTTGCGTGTCCGGGCATTCTGCTTGGTACTCTGTCCTCTGACGGGCAGGCCTCTGCGATGACGGATCCCTCTGTAGCAGCCAATTTCAACCAGGCGCTTAATATTCAGGGATACTTCCCTCCGCAGGTCACCTTCCACCTTCAGGTTTCTGTCAATGTATTCTCTCAGCTTGGAAACTTCAGATTCAGTCAGATCCTTTACCCGGGTGTCGGGGTTGATGCCGGTGGCTCTTACGATTTCACTTGCTGTTTTGCGTCCAATACCATATATATAGGTCAGACCAATTTCCACCCTCTTGTCACGGGGCAGGTCAATACCGGAAATACGTGCCATCATTACACCTCCATGTTAATTATTGCATATTTGTCCAATTTTTAACCCTGTTTTTGCTTGTGTCTGGGGTTCTCGCAGATAACCATCACTCTGCCTTTTCGTTTAATAATCTGACATTTTTCGCAAATAGGCTTTACAGACGGTCTCACCTTCATCCTATAACACTCCTTATCCTTTTCCGCGCCAGGTAATCCGGCCGCGGGTTAAATCATAGGGCGACAATTCCACCGTAACCTTGTCTCCCGGCAGAATTCTGATAAAATTCATTCTGAGCCTTCCGGAAATATGGGCCAGTACCTGGTGTCCATTTTCCAATTCCACCTGAAACATGGCGTTGGGCAATGCTTCCACCACTGTGCCCTCAACTTCTATAACATCGTCCCTGGCCAAAGAATACCACCCTCCTTATTTCTCATATCCCAACGATTGTAAGCTTTTTCTGATATCAGCATCCAGTACCTGCCTTCCTGCCAGAAGTTTTTCCCTCAGCTCCTGCACCAATGCAGGTTTGGCAGTCAGATGCCTGATTTTTTTCTTTTTGGGTTTGTTTATGGATCGTCCTTTACCATCTGCTATGAGAACATAATCAGCGTCCAGCCGCTGGATGATGATAAAGGCCTTTCCCTTATCCCTGCCGGCTTTTGCCAGCACAACCCTGCCAACCTGAAACTTATCCTGCATCATAGTATCACTCCCGCTCTTCCAAAGTGAGTATGAGAGGATCCTCTTCTGTGATGGCAATGGTATTTTCATAGTGGGCTGACAGGAGTCTGTCTTTGGTCAGAACCGTCCATCCGTCTTCCAGGATCTCTACCTCGTCAGTCCCCTGATTTACCATCGGTTCCACAGCCAGTGTCATCCCCGGGCGCAGCCTGGGGCCCATTCCCGGAAGACCGAAATTGGGCACTTGCGGATCTTCATGCATTCGCTGCCCGATGCCATGCCCGACAAAGGATTTTACTACAGAAAAACCTCTGGACTCCACATAGCTTTGAATCGCGTGGGATATATCGGAAATACGGTATCCCAAACGAGAATATTTCAAACTTTCATAAAAGGATTCTTTCGCAGCATCAATCAGTTCGGCAGCTTCGCTGCTTATATTTCCAACGGGAAATGTTCTGGCAGCATCAGCGCAGTAACCCTTGTAAAATGCTCCTATATCAATGCTGATAATGTCGCCTTCCTCCAAGGGTTTATCATTGGGTATGCCATGAACCACCTGAGCATTGACTGATGCACAGATACTTGCAGGAAATCCATTATACCCTTTGAAGGCAGGTGTGGCATTGTGGAGCAATATATACTCCTCTGCCAGCTTGTCAAGATGCCTTGTAGTGACTCCCGGCCTAACCTGCTCTTCTACCGCACGCAGAGCACCGGCTGTAATTCTGCCAGCCTCCCGCATTATTTCCAACTCTTTTCTGGATTTCAATACTATCATTGTTCTTCCTTACTTCAGGAAACCCTTGTAATGACGCATAAGCATCTGGGATTCCAATTGCTTGGAGGTTTCCAGTGCAACACCGACAACAATCAGTATGGCGGTTCCCCCAAAGGACATGGGAATTCCGGAAATGGCTGTTACCGCAATGGGTATAATGGCCACTGCTGCCAGGAACAATGCACCTACCAGAGTCAGCCGGTTGGATATCCGCATCAGATATTCAGCGGTGGGCTTTCCGGGACGTATGCCCTGCACAAATCCGCCGTGCTGCCTGAGGTTGTTGGAAATATCCACAGGATTGAAGCTGATCTGTGTATAAAAATAGGTAAAGAACACAATCATCAGTGCATAGAGGGCAGCATACAAGCCGCTGTCCTGACTGAACCATTTATCCACCCAGAGCACAAAACCGCTGTCCTGGGCCATGAACTGGGCTATAGTCTGAGGTACTGCCAATATGGATACGGCAAAGATTATAGGCAGCACTCCGGATGAGTTTACCTTCATTGGAATATGAGTGCTTTGCCCGCCATACATTTTTCTGCCGATTACTCTCTTGGAATATTGGACGGGAATCCTTCTCTGCCCCAGATCGATAAAAATCACACCGGCAATAAGGGCAATCATAAATGCAACTATCAGAGGAAGCATAAGAGGATTTACCGTTTTTGCTCGGAAAGCCATTTCAAACAGCTGAATTGCTGCAAGCGGCGCCCGTGAAATAATACTGGTAAAAATGATAAGAGAGATTCCGTTTCCTATGCCTCTTTCAGTAATTTGTTCTCCCAGCCACATTAAGAATGCAGTACCGGCGGTCAAGGTCAGAGATACAACAAAATAGTTCCATAAATTACTCTCAAGCAGAGCACCTCTTGCAAGACCGAATGTAATACCGAAAGCCTGTATGAAAGCTAATATA
Source organism: Clostridiales bacterium (assembly GCA_012839095.1). GTDB lineage: Bacteria > Bacillota > Clostridia > Caldicoprobacterales > DTU083 > DUOA01. The sequence goes on along the minus strand of DUOA01000001.1, from coordinate 10,133 downwards.
ACAGTGAAGTACCTGGTATACTGAGCAATTTTCTTCCGGCCTTCCTCGCCTTCCTTGGCAAGCCTTTCCAGCTTGGGTATTGCCACAGTGAGCAGATTCATTATAATGGAGGCGTTAATATAGGGGGTGATGGACATGGCAAATATTGTAAAGTTGCCAAATGCACCGCCGGAGATAATATTAAAGAATCCCAGCAGCCCGCCGCGTTCTATAATTGCCCTGATATATGAACTGTCCACACCAGGTACCGGTACATAGGTTCCTACACGGTAGATAAACAGCATTACCAGCGTAAAAACAATCTTTTTCCTCAGGTCTTCTATCTTCCAGGCATTCTTAATGGTTTCCCACATTTCATATCACCTCTGCCTTTCCGCCGATCGCTTCGATCTTCTCTTTGGCAGACTTACTGAATTTGTGAGCCTGTACGGTTAACTTTTTGGTCAGTTCCCCGTCACCCAGTATTTTGATTCCATCATTGTATTTTTTTATCAAACCGGTTTCCTTCAAAAGCTCCGGTGAAACAACAGTACCTTCATCGAACACTTCCAGATCCCTTATATTTACCAATGAGTACTCCTTGGAGAATATATTGGTGAATCCCCGTTTGGGCAGCCGCCTGATAAGAGGCATCTGTCCGCCTTCGAATCCTGGTTTGACTCCGCCGCCGCTTCTGGCCTTCTGACCCTTGTGCCCCCGTCCGGCTGTTTTACCCAGGCCGGAACCGATGCCGCGTCCTTTTCTAAGCGGAGACTTCACCGAACCTTTAGCCGGCTTTAATTCATGAAGTTTCATGAGCTGCACCTCCTTTATTCTTGGATTTCTTCTACAGAAACAAGATGCTTCACTTTCTCTATCATACCTCTGATTACGGGATTGTCTTCATGTATCTTTTCAGATCGGATTTTTCTGAGCCCCAGAGCTTCCATGGTGGCAATCTGGTCTTTCTTGCAGCCGATGGTGCTTTTGGTCTGGGTTACTTTCAGCTTTGCCATGGTAAGTTCACTCCTAACCTAAGATCTCTTCGACGGTTCTGCCCCGCAGTCTGGCAACATCTTCAACTGTTTTTAAACTGGAAAGCCCCTTGATTGTGGCATTTACCATATTCCTCGGGTTGCTGGAACCCAGAGACTTGGTCCGGATATCACGAACACCGGCCAGTTCCAGTACTGCACGAACAGGTCCGCCTGCAATTACACCGGTACCTTCCTTGGCAGGCATCATCAGAACACAGCCGGAGCCAAACTTGCCCTGTACCTGGTGTGGAATGGTTGTATTAACAATGGGCACCTTGATCATATGTTTCTTTGCATCCTCTATGCCCTTCCTGATGGCTTCAGGAATTTCAGTGGCTTTTCCGACTCCCACACCGACATGCCCGTTTTCATCTCCGACCACAACTACGGTATTAAAGCGGAAATTTCGTCCACCCTTGACTACCTTGGCAACGCGGTTGATGCTGACCACTCTTTCCTTCAGGTCCAATGTACTGGCGTCTATACGGTCCATCTTTTTCCCTCCTTTAAAACTCCAGCCCGGATTCACGTGCACCGGCTGCAACTTCTAATATACGTCCGTGGTAGATGTAACCGCTGCGGTCAAACACCACCTGCTTGATACCCTTATCCAAAGCCTTTTTTGCTGCAGCCTGGCCAACGATTCTGGCAGCTTCCTTTTTGGTCTTGCCGGCAACCTGATCCCTCAAGTCCGGATCAAGGGTGGAAGCAGCTGCTAAGGTAGTTCCGTTCTCATCATTTATAATCTGAACATATATATGTTTCAAGCTTCTGTATACACACAAACGCGGTCTTACCGGTGTGCCTGAAATTTTTGCCCTGATCCTGGCATGTCGGATCTTTCTGGAGGCATTTTTATCCTTCTTCTTGATCACCTAAGCTACACTCCTTCCCTTATTAACTACCGGTTTTTCCTTCCTTGCGGAGGATTCTCTCGTTTTCGTATTTGATTCCCTTGCCCTTATAGGGTTCAGGTTCTCTTGCTGCTCTTACCCTGGCAGCCATGGCACCTACTTTTTGCTTATCGATGCCTTTTACAATTATTCTGTTGGGTGCAGGTACTTCAAATTCCACACCGTCTTCCTCGCTGATTTCCACAGGATGGGAGTAACCAACGGTCAGAATCAGTTTCTTTCCCTGCTTCTGTGCTCTGTAACCCACGCCGTTTACTTCAAGAACCTTTTCAAAGCCTTTTGTTACTCCCTCCACCATGTTGTTGATAAGGGAACGGCTGAGTCCGTGGAGCGATTTATGAGGCTTGCTGTCGGTGGGACGTTCCACCAGCACAGTATTGCCTTCCACTACAACACGCATATCCTTATGAATCTTCTGTGACAGCTGTCCTTTGGGGCCCTTAACGTCAACTGTATTATCTGCATTGACTGAAACGGTTACGCCACCGGGCAGCTGTATAGGAAGTCTTCCTATTCGCGACATATCTTTACACCGCCTTCCGTTGTGCTGATTTCAATTTGCCTTCGGCACTGTCTTACCAGATGTAGCAGAGAACTTCTCCGCCCACACCGAGCTTCCTGGCTTGTTTATCCGTCATAACGCCTTTTGAAGTGGAGATGATGGCAATTCCCAGTCCGCCCAGAACCTTGGGAACCTCATCTTTCCTGGCGTATACTCTCAGACCGGGTTTGCTGATTCTCTTCAGTCCGCTGATAACACGCTCATTGTTCGGTGTATACTTCAAGGTAATCTTCAATATGCCCTGCAGGCCATCATCAATTACTTTATATCCCTTGATATAACCTTCTTCGGCTAATATATCTGCAATGGCCTTCTTAATATTGGAGGCCGGTACCTGTATCTCTTCATGCTTAACTACCAGTGCATTTCTTATGCGGGTCAACATATCCGCAATGGGATCCGTCATAACCATATATTCTACCTCCTTCCAGTATCGACTGACTACCAGCTTGCTTTCCTGACACCGGGTATCTGCCCCTTGTAAGCCAATTCCCTGAAACAGATTCGGCATAAGCCAAACTTTCTCAAGACGGCATGCGGCCGTCCGCACAATCTGCATCTAGTATAGGCACGGGTTGAATACTTGGGAGCGCGCTGTTGTTTAACTCTCATCGATTTTTTCGCCACTTGTCAATTCCCTCCTAACTTCCTTGGACTGGTTCAGCCTCTGGTTGCAAAGGGCATTCCCATCAAGCCTAATAATTCCCTTGCCTCTTCGTCTGTCCGGGCAGTTGTAACAATGATGATATCCATTCCCCTGACCTTTTCAACCTTGTCATAGTTGACTTCAGGGAAAATCAACTGTTCTTTGATTCCCAATGCATAGTTCCCTCTTCCGTCAAAGGACTTGTCGGACAGGCCGCGGAAGTCTCTCACCCGGGGCAGGGCCACATTTAGCAGTCGATCCAGAAACTCATACATTCTTTCGCCTCGAAGCGTTACCTTGGCGCCAACGTTCATTCCCTCTCTCAGCTTAAAGGCAGCTACGGATTTTCTGGCCTTTGTAACAATAGGTTTCTGACCCGTAATTACAGCCAGATCCTCAACGGCAGATTCCAGAAATTTAGGATTCTCCTTGGCATCACCTATGCCCATGTTAACAACGACTTTCTCCAGCCTGGGCACCTCCATGATGCTCTTATATTTGAATTTCTCCATCATTGCGGATACTACTTCATTCATATATAAATCTTTCAAACGAGCCAACTCTTTTACCTCCCTTCAGAGAAGAAATTAATCATTGATGATTTCCTTGCATACCTTACAGACCCTGACCTTGGTTCCGTCTTCCAGTATTCTGCGTCCCACACGGGTTTTCTTGTTGCATCTGTTGCAGACAAGCATGGCCTTGGAAGCATAGATGGGGCCTTCCACCTTGATGATACCGCCCTGCTGGCCTACACCCCTGGGTTTTTGGTGCTTGGTCAGTAAGTTGATCCCCTCAACGACTATCTTGCCCTCTTTAGGTAGCGCGGTAAGCACTTTGCCTCGTTTGGACCTGTCCTTACCGGAGATGATTTCTACGGTATCTCCTTTTTTAACGTGTAATTTCCTTGGTACGTTCACCACAGCAACCACCTCCTCCTATAATACTTCCGGGGCCAGGGAAATAATTTTCATGTAATCCTTTTCCCTCAGTTCTCTGGCAATGGGACCAAAGATACGGGTACCCCTGGGTTGACTTTGATCGTTTATTATTACAGCTGCATTGTCATCAAATTTTATCAGCGAGCCGTCCGGTCTGCGAATGCCCTTGCTGGTACGCACAATGACAGCCTTGACAATGTCTCCTTTTTTTACAACACCGCCGGGCGTTGCGCTTTTAACAGTAGCAATAATCACATCGCCGATGTTGCCGTATTTCCTGCCGGAACCGCCCAATACCTGGATGCACAATATTTCCTTTGCGCCGGTATTGTCCGCTACTCTCAGCCGGCTTTCCTTCTGGATCATTTTGTACCCTCCTTTCAAGATGTACGGAAGTTGGAAGCCTTCCAACTTCGAGTGTAAGGAATACGTCCTGTACCTATATCCTTACTGAGCTTTCTCTATGATTTCAACCAAACGCCAGCGCTTGTCGCGGCTCAAAGGCCTGGTTTCCATAACCTTTACCCGATCGCCGACCTGACAGATGTTTTCCTCATCATGGGCTTTAAGCTTTGTGGTACGTTTGACGATTTTTCCATACAGCTTGTGCTTTACTCTGGTCTCAATGGCAACAACAATGGTCTTATCCATCTTATTGCTTACCACTCTGCCAATCCGGACCTTACGATTTCCTCTTGTTTCGTCAGCCACGAATTATTCCTCCTTTTCCGTCAAGCCTCCAGGGCTTTTAGCTCTCTTTCCCGAAGAATGGTCTTCACTCTGGCAATATTCTTTTTCACTTCACGAATCCTCATGGGATTCTCCAATTGGCCAGTGGCTAACTGGAACCGAAGGTTAAAAAGTTCACTCTTGAGCTCAGCAAGATTCTGATGGAGCTCTTCCTGTGACATCTCTCTGAATCTATTAGCCTTCACTGCCTTCACCACCCAATTCTTCTCTAGTCACAAACTTGGTTTTCACCGGAAGCTTGTGCGCTGCCAGTCTGAATGCCTCTCTGGCAACCTCTTCAGACACGCCGGCAAGTTCAAAAAGAATTCTGCCGGGCTTTACAACCGCCACCCAGTACTCCGGGGAGCCTTTTCCGCTTCCCATCCGGGTTTCAGCAGGTTTTTCGGTTACGGGCTTGTCGGGGAAAATCTTAACCCATACATTTCCGCCTCTCCTGATGTAACGAGTCATGGCAACACGGGCGGCTTCTATCTGGTTACTGGTTATCCAGCCGGGATCCAGAGCCTGGAGCCCATACTGGCCGTAGGTTACCGTGTTTCCGCGGGTAGCCTTACCGGTCATTCTGCCCCGATGAACCCTGCGGCGTTTTACTCTTTTCGGCATCAACATAATTATTTTCCTCCTTCCGCAACGGGTCTGTTCTTTGCCTTCGGAAGGACCTCTCCTTTATATATCCAGACCTTTACGCCGATCTTTCCAAATGTGGTGTCGGCTTCTGCAAAACCGTATTCGATGTCGGCCCTGAGTGTCTGCAGAGGTATGGTTCCTTCATTGTATCCTTCGCTCCTGGCAATGTCTGCTCCTCCAAGACGCCCTGAAACCATGGTCTTGATGCCCTTTGCGCCTGCCTTCATGGCACGCTGCATGGCCTGTTTCATGGCTCTTCGGAAGGAAATCCTCCGCTCCAGCTGGGCTGCAATGTTTTCTGCCACCAGCTGCGCATCCATATCCGGGGATTTTATTTCCACTATATTCAAAATCGTTGTTTTCTTTGTAAACTTCTCGATATCCTTTTTCAGGGTATCGGCACCTGTTCCGCCCTTTCCGATAACGATTCCGGGCTTTGCGGTGTATATATTGACCTTTACTCGGTTTGCTGCTCTTTCAATCTCAATCTTGGATATGCCGGCATGATAAAGCTTTTTCTTCAGCATTTCCCTGAGCTTGACATCTTCAACCAGGGTATCTGCGAAATCTTTCTTGGAAGCATACCATTTGGCATCCCAATCCTTAATGATTCCGACTCTGAGTCCATGGGGATTTACTTTTTGGCCCACTTAATTATCCCTCCCTGTTCCTTTTATTTATGCCTTCAATTCGTCCAGGACGATACTGATATGGCTGGTTCTCTTTCTAATTCTGTTGGCCCGGCCCTGAGCCCTGGGGCGCAGTCTTTTAAGGGTAGGCCCCTCATTTGCATATACCTCTGCAACAAACAGATTGCCCGGGTCCATTCCCAGGTTGTTTTCAGCATTGGCCATTGCAGATTTCAGGAGCTTGCTAACCGGCTCCGAAGCTGCCTTCGGGGTGAATTCCAGTATGGAAAGCGCCTCGCCAACCCTTTTTCCCCGGATCAGGTCTATTACAATTTTGACCTTTCTGGGAGAAATCCGAACATATCGGGCGGTGGCATGAGGGCGTTTTTCTCTGTTTTCCCGGCGGGCTTTTGCCTTTTCCTTTATCCTAGTTGCCACTTTCATTCCTCCTTAAACTATTTCAATGCAGTAGACCTTTCGGTATGTCCGCTGTGACCTCTGAAGGTTCTGGTAGGAGCAAATTCTCCCAGCTTGTGACCTACCATATCCTCGGTAATGTAAATCGGAACATGTTTCCTGCCATCGTGTACTGCAATGGTGTGACCAACCATTTCGGGAAAAATGGTTGACGCTCTGGACCAGGTCTTTATAACGGTTTTTTTTCCCTGTTCATTCATTTTCTCTATCTTTTTCAGAAGATCCTTACTGATATATGGTCCCTTTTTAACCGACCGGCTCATCCAACGTGCCTCCTTTCGATTTTCAAACAGATATCATTGCGCAAATCAGCCTTTTCTTCGCTTGATGATATATTTATCTGATTCCTTGTTCTTTTTTCTGGTCTTGTATCCCAAAGTAGGTTTACCCCAGGGAGTAACAGGAGAGGGTCTTCCTATGGGTGCACGGCCTTCTCCGCCGCCGTGGGGATGATCTACCGGATTCATAACAGATCCGCGGACGGTGGGGCGGATGCCCATGTGCCTCTTCCTGCCTGCCTTGCCTATGGTAATATTCTCATGATCCACATTGCCGACCTGGCCGATGGTGGCCCTGCACTCTGCCCGCACCTGGCGGACCTCACCGGATGGAAGCCTTACCTGTGCGTATTTCCCTTCCTTGGCCATGAGCTGTGCGGAGTTGCCTGCGGAACGCACCAACTGTCCGCCTTTTCCGGGCTGAAGCTCAATGTTGTGAATAACAGTACCCATAGGGATGTTTTTCAGGGGAAGGGCATTTCCCACCTTAATGTCGGAATTGGGGCCTGACACAACAGTGTCACCCACCTTCAATCCGTTGGGGCAGATAATATATCTCTTTTCACCATCTGCATAGTGAAGCAATGCAATATTGGCACTGCGATTGGGATCATATTCAATTGCGGCAACCTTTGCCGGTATATCGTCCTTGTTGCGCTTGAAATCAATTATGCGGTATTTCCTCTTCGCTCCGCCGCCCCGATGACGAACCGTAATCCGTCCCTGCACATTTCTTCCTGCCTTGCCCTTGAGAGCTACCACAAGAGACTTTTCCGGAGCCTTTTTCGTAATTTCTTCAAAGGCAGAAACACTCATATGCCTTCTGGCGGGGGAGGTAGGTTTATATTTTTTTATCGCCATTTTTCAGTAACCTCCTTATTGTACCATTCCTTCGAAGAATTCTATTTCCTTGCTGTCAGCTGTCAGTTTGACATAGGCTTTTTTGAAGGATGGTCTTCTGCCGGTATGGACACCCATTCTCTTCATCTTTCCCAGCTGGCGAAGGGTGTTTACGCTTTCTACCTTTACACCAAAAATGGCTTCAACAGCCTGCTTGATCTCGGTCTTGTTGGCCTTCACATCCACGAGAAAGGTATATCTCCTGTCTGCTATGGAGTCATAACTCTTTTCACTGAGTACCGGCTTTATAATGATATCGTATGGATTTTTCATTATGCGTACACCTCCTCGACAAGGCGGACTGCATCCTGGGTTATGATAAAGCGGTTGTATTTCAGGATGTCCAGTACGTTCAAGGTGTTGACATATGTCAGTTTTACATTGGGCAGATTGCGTGCTGCTCTTTCCACGGTTTCGTTCTTTCCGGGAATAACCAGCAAGGCTTTATCTTCCACCCTCAGATTCTTAAGAACCTTTACCATTTCCCTGGTTTTGGCTTCGGGCAGCTCCAGGGAATCCATTACTATAATAGTATTGTTCTCTACTTTGGAGCTGAGAGCGCTCTTCAGTGCAAGCCTTCTAATCTTTTTGGGGACAGTATAGCTGTAGTCTCTGGGCTTGGGAGCAAAAACAACGCCGCCCTTTATCCAGATGGGGGAGCGTATGCTGCCATGCCGGGCACGACCGGTTCCCTTCTGCCTCCAGGGCTTAGCTCCTCCGCCTCTGACCTCTGCACGGGTCAGGGCCGACTGAGTACCCTGCCTTTTATTGGCCTGCTGCATCCTGACTACCTGATACAATGCATCCTTGTTGACTTCAACGCCGAAAACTTCGTCTTTGAGTTCAATTTCGCCCACTGAAGCGCCTTCCATGTTATATAAAGCTACTTTAGGCATAGCCTGGCCTCCTTTCCGTCCAACCTGCGACTAGTTTTTTACAGTTTCCTTGATGGTCAGCATGGTGCCCCTGCTGCCGGGAAGTGCGCCTTTTATCAGGAGCAGATTGTGTTCTGCATCCACCTTGACGACCTCCAGATTGGCAATGGTAACCCTGTCAGAGCCCATGCGTCCGGGCAGTTTCTTTGTTTTGAATACGCGGCCGGGTGAAGTGCCTGGCCCCAGGGAACCCGGGCGTCTGTGATATCTGGAACCGTGGGACATGGGCCCTCTGTGCTGATTCCATCTCTTAATGGTGCCGGCAAAGCCTTTTCCCTTGCTTATGCCGCTGACATCCACCCTGTCTCCCTCAGAAAAGATATCTGCCTTGATCTCGCTTCCAACGCTGTATTTCTCTGCATCCTCAAGCTTCAGTTCTCTCAGATAACGCTTATATGCAACATTACCTTTTTCAAAGTGACCCTTCAAGGGTTTATTGACCAGCTTCTCCCTTATATCATCAAAGCCTACCTGAAGAGCCTGGTAACCATCTTTTTCCTTAGTCTTAACCTGAGTAACCACACAGGGGCCGGCTTGCACCACCGTAACGGGTATCAGCAGGCCGTCTTCTGTGAAGATCTGGGTCATACCCAGTTTTTTACCCAGAATGGCTTTCTGCATTATTAAAACCTCCATTCTCATGCAATCGTAACCGAAACCTATAATTTGATTTCGATATCGACACCTGCGGGCAGATCCAGTCTCATAAGTGAGTCCACAGTCCTGGATGTGGGGCTCAGGATGTCGATCAGACGTTTGTGTGTTCTCATTTCAAACTGCTCGCGGCTGTCCTTGTATTTATGCGGAGCTCTTAAAATCGTGATTACCTCCTTGTCGGTAGGCAGCGGTATGGGACCGGAAACAAATGCTCCTGTTTTTTTGGCAGTTTCCACGATTTTTTCCGCAGATTGATCGATCAGTGTATGATCGTATGCCTTTAACTTGATTCTGATTTTTTGGTTTGCCAAAGAATTTCCCTCCTTTTTATCACAGCAGGACGCTTTTTCGTCCATTATAAGACAGAAGGGGCAATAGTTTACCTTGTTTACACTCATCCACGTGTGCCATATCCCGATGAAAAAAAGAAAGGCACAAAAGCAAGGTATTTCGCCCGATTAAAGCGGACTGGTCCGTAAAAATTCCCCGGTGCGGCACCGGCAACCTTTTACTTCATCCCTAGTGTCCCAGTGGTAACACAACCACTTAATATTACAATAAAGCCAATATAAAATCAAGTATTTTTTTTATGAAATCACTATCCTTCAGCAGTGCTGAAGGATAGTGAACTTTCATTTTTATCCTACTCTACGATAGAGGCAACAACACCGGCTCCCACTGTTCTTCCGCCTTCACGGATTGCGAAGCGCAGGCCTTCCTCTATGGCGATGGGGGTGATAAGCTTGATGGTCATCTGGATGTTGTCTCCGGGCATTACCATCTCAACTCCCTCAGGAAGCT
>DUOA01000049.1 GCA_012839095.1 Clostridiales bacterium | reverse complement strand
CAGCTGATGAGAGGGGCAAACAATAAGAACCTGGAAAGCATGCTGTATAATCAGCTGGAGACTATTGAAAACAACCTGGCCAAAACCAGGGAGCTGGAGCTCTTCTGCTCTTCACTGAGCAGCCGCCTGGACCTGTGCCTGCAGCATGTAGGTGTTGTCCGGTACAATGCCTTTGATAACATGGGGGGCGATCAAAGCTTCTCTATTGCGCTGCTGGATGAAGATGGCGATGGGCTGGTTTTGACCGGCTTATATGGCAGAGACGCCACTACATGTTTTGCCAAACCTGTAAAAAACAGTAAGTCCCCTTACCCCTTGTCTCATGAAGAAGAGGAAGCAATAGAAAAAGCCTTCCGATGAAAATGAAGTCAGCGGGGCCGAGTAAAAAAACACTGCATAATAAGAACACCTTCCCGGGATAATATTATAATGATACGGGAGGTGTTTTTTTGAAAATCATTGCTTTGGAAAGAGGTCTGGAGGAATTGAAGGCGGCTTTGGAAGCCAGGGGATACAAGGCGGTTTTTGCGGATGAAATAGAGGGAAGCATTTCTGCTTACATATATCAGGGACAGAATCTTCTGGGGCAGCAAAGCTTTCATTCTGCCTTAAATAACTTTCTGCTAACCGATTCTGCAGAAAGGAATACAGGCGTCCTGCTGATTCAGGCAGCAAACAAGACTGTTGATCAGATCATATCGATAATTGAAAACAGAACATACAGCCCGCTGTTTTAATTTTAACTGCCCGCTTCCATGCCCCCCTTTGTACTGATACAGCCATATTGTTTTTCAACCGTCACTTCCTGCTGATTGGTGTTCCTTACATATTTCCATATATTAAAATGGATACCGCTGCTTATGGTATCTGCCATTCGCATAACCAGGTTAAGTCTGGTATTTTGCAGAATTAAATATTCCATAAAACCGTTTATATTAACCACACCAATTATGTACATATGGCCGACTTCCGGCAATATCTTGTTTACTCCTGCGCCGGGCCTCAACGGCCCTGTTCCCACAGCAATTCTCCCCACCCGTTCCGCTCTGCCCAGACAGGCATCCACAGCTATAATAAAGGGCTTTTTATGCTTTTCCTCTATTTCAAGGAGCACATGGCTGAGATTTTTGGCGTGAACGGGGTGATCCAGAGTTCCGTATATAATAATTTTATTGTATTGTATTAACTTAAGTTTATGTCCTACCAAAGGACCCAGACAGTCCCCTGTGGAGCGATCAGTACCAATGCACAAAATAACCACTTCACTGTATTTATCGGAGTACTGCTGCCTGAATATCTTTTCAAAGGCTCTGCTGAAGTGAGTCAGTGCGTGGGAATGATTTGCATCTATGGATATTTCCTCTCGAATCCTCTCCATATATACCTCCTGCTTAATATAGCATCCGGGCATTATCTTTCCCCCGGGGGAATAAAACATGTAATCCGGCTGCTATAAGATGCTCGCTCAATAATACTTTATGTTGAGGAATCGTCCAGTTATGCCTGTTATCAGCCTAATATGGCTGTACCTATATTATTAGGTATATTATGATCTATTGGAGAAGGAATTTGACAAACGGCACCGAATTATAGAATAATGAGCTGTCATTGACCGTGAAGGAGTTATAACATGCATCGCAGAGTAAAAGTTATATTGACAATATTCTTTATGATTGCAGTTGCTGCAATTTATTTTTTATATTCCATACTGCAGAACAACCGGCATCCTGAACTCTATCCGGTTTATTCCGTCCAGCCCATTCCAATGATGCAGGAAGAAGAACTGCACTTCTTTCCTGAAGGTTTAATCGTCTGTGGAGCCCCTTCCAGGTTCTATAACCTGCACGGAGAAGAAATTCCTCCTCCCTTAACTGAGGATGATCTGGCAGCAGAAAACCACAGCATTAACATTGTTGCCAGAACAAGCCGCCATATAGCCACTGCCAACAATCGGATTTACAACACCCAGACTATCCCCTTTACACTTATTTATGAAAACAAGGAAATAAGCATCTGGGACATGAAAGAATATGATGATTTTCTTATACTTCTCATAAAAGAGGGAAATATGGCAGCCAAACCATATGTGCTGCCAATGGACAGTGACTTTCTTATTTCCTTTGAAGGCATGGGAAATGCAAACTATATATCTGCAGACGCTTATGGTGAGAATATCTCCCTGCTTACAGTCAGCCTGGATTCCCCTGTGCCCATAACAAGAGTATTCCACTATGCGAATCTGAACGAGCTGTATGGTGTGTTGACTTTGGAAAACCAAATGCTGTACGATATATACCGTATGAAAAGTAAGATCATTTTAATAGGAATCGAGGAAGTATTGTGTTACAATATGGAAGGAGAACTGCAATGGTCTGTACTACATGAATCGGGGGGGCGTTTTGAAACCCTATCCATATCAGACGGATTGCTTATCTACTTTCCGGAGAAGGCACATTTGGACAAGAAGGAGGGAAACGCTCTTTTTATTACAGAGCAGAACTATAAGATAGAGCTTTTTCCCAAGTACCTTTCCAACCTGATTGCGTACGAAAATGGATATCTTGCCATGGAGTTCAATGAATCCTTAGTATTTTTGACAGAGAAAGGAAAGGCAGTAAGAAAACTGACCCTGCCGGAAGTTTCTGATTGGCTGGAAAGAAATCCGAATAGTCCGAAAAACCTGTATGTCCGAACAAAAAGCAATTTAATACAATTATATACATCCGAAAAACAGGAGGAAAACAACAAATGAATATAATTGATATTGTAATCTTGATTATTATGAGCATAAGTATGATTGTAGGCCTGTATAACGGAATGATACTGTCTGCTTTACATGCAGCATCATTTTTCTTATCCTGGCTGGCATCGGTTATCTTCTATCCCTATATTACCAAACTGATATTGGATCTGTTCCCTTCTCTGCTGAACGTCATTGTTTTGTATGCGGAAGGCAGTACCCATATCCCGTCTGTTGAGGAAAGAATGACCGGAATTAAATCCTTATCTCCGGAAATGATAAGTGAAATAGTTGACAAGGCCCAATTGCCCAATCCCTTCAGCAGAATATTAATATCCGACTTCTCACAGACCTTGGAAGGAATAGGTACTTTGGGCGAGTATTTTGATACAACTGTGGCAATTGTCATTATCAATATCTTCAGCTTTCTGCTCTTATTTTTCCTGGTTAAGCTTGCTTTCATTATAATAGTTTCCATATCGAAAACCGTTGTTAATCTGCCTGTTTTAAAAAAGTTTGACGGCGCAGCAGGTGCAGGTTTCGGAATCATCAGGGGCTTTTTTATCATCTATCTGATATTTGCCTTAATTCCTGTTCTGCTTGTCCTGGCGCCGACTGATATCTTTACTGAATTGCTGGACGGCTCAAAGCTTGCAGACTTTTTCCATTATACCAATATTTTTACAAGCTTTGTCCGGGGCAGGTAGACCGGTCTGTTCCACGTAAATGTTTCACGTAAAACAAAAATGTTTCACGTGAAACATTTTTGTTTTTTCTTCTATTTTTTATCTTACCTTCTCCAGGATTCGTTCCAAGTCCTCATTGCTGTAGTATTCTATCTCTATAACTCCCTTCTTTGCGCCTGGTATAATTTGAACCCTTGTACCAAGTGATTCCTCCAGTTCTGATTCTATCACCGTTAGGTAGCTTGGTTTTTCCTTTGCCTTGGCCTTCTTTTTTTGCCTATTCTCCTTCTGTATCAGCTTCTCGGTTTCTCTTACGCTTAACTTTTTTTCAGCAATAATTTCAGCTATTTTCTCTCTTTTCTTTTCATCAGCCACAGCAAGGAGGGCCCTGGCATGACCGGCCGACAACCTGTTGTCATGGATTAGCTTTTGTATTTGGGCTGAAAGCTGAAGCAGCCTTAAGGCGTTGGCTACTGCAGGTCTGCTTTTGCCCAGCCGCTCTGCAGCTTCTTCCTGTGTTAAATTCAATCTGTCTACCAGTTCCTGAATTCCCCTGGCTTCTTCTATGGGATTCAAATCCTCTCTCTGCAGGTTTTCAATAAGGCTGATCTCCAAGGTCTGCTTCTCATCCAGATCCATAACTATGGCAGGTATAGTCGGCCTGCCCGCTTCCCTGCAGGCTCTCCATCTACGTTCCCCGGCAACGATCACATAGCGTTTTCCTTTAGGAACAACTATAATAGGTTGAACTACACCGTGTATTCGTATGGAATCCACCAATTCTTTCATTTTTTCGTCATCAAACTGCTTCCTGGGCTGTTCCGGATTGGGATCTATCTCTGTTATCCTGAGCTCATTTACCTTGTCATTGCCTTCATCCTTCTGTACGGTTTCTTCCCTGTAGCTTTCAAACAAGGCATCCAAACCTCTGCCCAGACCCTTCTTCATAGCCATTCGTCATCCTCCAGTTCATTATCTATCATTTCCTCCGCCAAATCCATATAGGCTTCCGCTCCGGCGCATTTTGGATCATATGCTATAATAGGAACACCATGGCTGGGAGCCTCACCCAGCCTGACATTCCTGGGTATTATAGTGGTATATACCTTGTTTCTAAAATGCTTCTTTACTTCGTCTACTACCTGTATGGAAAGATTGGTTCTCGAATCGAACATTGTAAGCACTACCCCTTCAATTTCAAGATGGGGATTTAAGTTTTTCCTGACCAGTTCAAAGGTGCTTAAAAGCTGTGTCAACCCTTCCAATGCATAGTATTCGCATTGTATGGGCACCAGAAGCTTGTCCGCAGCTGTGAGTGCGTTTATGGTAATCAGGCCGAGAGAAGGAGGACAGTCGATGAAAATATAATCATATTCATCTTTAATATCTTCCAATGCCCTTTTGAGAATAGTCTCCCTTGCCATCATGGGAACCAGTTCGATCTCGGCACCGGCCAGCTCTATTTTCGATACGATTATATCCAGATTTTCAAAATTTGTTCTATGTACAGCTTCCCTTACAGGAACCTTGTTTATTATCACATCATAGATGGATTTTTCCACTCGGTTTTTATCAACTCCCAGCCCGCTGGTTGTATTCCCCTGAGGATCAATATCTATGGTCAATACCTTCTTGCCGAGGGCAGCCAAACAAGCACTTAAATTTACATTGGTGGTTGTCTTGCCGACACCGCCTTTCTGATTGGCAACTGCTATGATCCTGGACATGAACTGCACTCCTTTATCGCTTGTTATTTCTATTATAGTGGATAATGCGTGCAGTTGAAAGGGTTAAGTCATATTTTTGGTTTTATAATAGTATAAATAGACTGTATACTGTTTGAACGTGTATATGGAGGAGAGTATGAAAACACTTATCATGACTTTTCTGCTTATATTTCTGGCTGAACTTGGGGATAAAACGCAATTGGCAACCATGCTTATGGCCGCCAAATCGGATTGTGTATGGCTGGTGTTTTTAGGTTCTGCTGCTGCTCTGGCAGCCTCCTCCTTAATTGGTGTACTGGCCGGTGATTTTATAGCCAGATATATACCCCAGAGTACCATTCATTTTGCCTCAGGAATTGCTTTTATCATAATAGGAATCTTATTGGTATGCGGCAAGATTTAAATTCTGACTCAGACCTTTGGTATTATTATTGTTATCTCTATCTTTTCTTCCTTATCCGATTGCATATACTGTACTTCCAGACCATAGGACTTTAATAAATCTACAGCTCTGTGTATTGTATTTACAAAAATTCTCATGTCCCTTGTTCTTTTAAACTTTTTCTTTTGTTTATGCTTTATATTCAGTTTGCTGCCTTTCTCCCTATGTTTTTCCTGCTCATCCTGGATTTCCTGTATTAATTTTTCTACTATTTCTTCCGTATCCTTTACATTCAGCTTGTTTTCCACTACTTGGCCAATGACCTTCATTCTCGATTCATTATCCGGTAATTTTAACAATGCCCGGGCGTGGCGTTCTGTAAGTTTTTCTCTAATCAGTATATTCTTAATCTCTGTAGAAAGTCGTAGAATTCGCAGCTTGTTGGCAATGGTGGATTGATTTTTACCAAGTGTGGCAGCCAGCTCCTCCTGGGTAAGGCCATGATCCTTTATTAAACTGGCATAGCCCATTCCTTCCTCCAAATAATGAAGATTTTCCCGCTGCAGGTTTTCTATCATGGCGATTATAGCAGACTCCTGCTCATAGACATTTATTACCACCGCAGGTATGGTTTCCAGTCCTGCCAGCCGGGCCGCCCTCAGCCGTCTTTCACCTGCTATAAGCTCATATCCTTCCTGAGCTGCTCTTCTTACAGTAATTGGCTGAATAACCCCATATTGCTTGATTGATTGGGATAATTCCTCCAGGCCTTGTAATGAAAAGTTCTTTCTGGGCTGATAAGGATTGGGCTTTATCAAATGCACAGGAATACTTTCAATTTTTTTGGGACTGCTGTCAGCTGCAGGCTTACCGTCCTGCATGGTCAGCACTTTTATCATGTGCACCCCTCCATGCTACCTTATCAGATATATTCTCCATTTTTTATCAATTTCCTTCTATTTTTACCTATATATTAATCTACATCTTCCTACATCCATTTTTCTTAATATTACTCCGTTTTTCTATCTTATTATATATATTTCCGTTTAATTCATTATAAAATAACAAAAAGCGCTGAATTGACATAACCTATTTAGGAAAAAACAGAAAGTACAGGCATATAAATTAGCAGAGAAAAAAACCCCCGTCAGATGGAGACATCTGCGGAGGCTGCTCATATACACTTTCTTATTGAATTATCTTAGCGTCAGATATTTGCTTTCCACTAAATTCTGTGTAAGCTGCTTCATTTATCGGTTTGCCAGTTCTGTACCCGATAACTTTGCATAATACTCTGATAAGGCAGAATGATCCTTCTGTCCAAGTCCATCAGCCTTCAAGGTCTGCATCATTTCCATAACCAAGGCTGCAAGAGGCATGGGCGAGCCTGCTTCATGCCCGGTATCAAGAGCATTAGCCAGATCCTTTATATGAAGATCGATTTTAAACCCCGGTTCTTTGTTTCCTTCCAGCATCATGGGAACCTTGGCATCCATTACAGTTGACCCCGCCAAACCGCCTCTTATGGCATCAAAAACCAGTTCAGGTTTTACACCGGATTTTTTAGCCAGGGTAAAGGCTTCAGCCACTGCGGCTATATTTAATGCCACAATTACCTGATTAGCGAGCTTTGTTGTATTACCTGCTCCAATGTCCCCGCACCAGACAGCCGAACTACCCATTTTGAGAAGAATATCATGCTTGACCTGTTCAAACAACTCCTTATCTCCGCCAACCATTATAGACAAGGTTCCGTCGACAGCCTTTGGCTCACCGCCGGATACAGGTGCGTCAAGCATCCTTATGCCCTTTTCTGCACAGGCCTTGGCTATTTCCTGGGATGCCTTGGGAGCTATGGATGACATATCGATTAAGATTGTATTCTCGCCGGCACCCTCCAAAACGCCGTCTTTCCCCAGTACTGCAGTCTTTACATGGGGGGAATTTGGCAGCATGGTTATGACAACTCCACATTGCTCTGCTACCTTCCTTGCTGAATCGGCAGGTATAGCTCCGTCTGCAGCAAGAATTTCAACATTTTCGTCAATGATGTCATATACAACTACCTCGTGTCCTGCCTTCAATAGATTCCTTACCATGGGCTTTCCCATTATGCCAAGCCCTATAAACCCGATCTTCATAAGTCATTCCTCCCTTATCATTAATGTTTCAACGGTTTTTGAGCAGGCTTGCCGCTTTTTCTGCAATGTGTTCAGCAGTAAGCCCGTAATGCACCATAAGCTCTTCAACGCTGTGCGCAGACTGCCCGAAAACATCATCAATAGCGACATAGTCCAAAGGGACGCTGCTTTTGCGCAGGGTAAGAGCAACCGATGCAGCAAGTCCGCCAATATAGGTATGATCCTCGGCGGTTACCACAGCCTTAACACTTTTAGCAATGTTCAGCACCTCGTTTTGCGGAAATGGTTTCATAACAGTAATACTTACCACTTTGGCGCTGATACCCTGGGAAGACAGTAGCTCAGCAGCTTCCACAGCCTTGCTCACCATGGAACCGTGAGCAAAAACGGCCACATCTCCGCCTTCACGAATAACTCGTATATTATTTAGAGCAGCCCCTGCTTCTGAGGTATAATCCGGAAGATCGTTTCGTACCACTCTGATATATACGGGGCCGTCAATGTTAAGTGCTGCTCGCACAGCCCGGCGTGTATCCGCTGCATCACAGGGGGTAAGCACCGTCATTCCGGGAATGGCGCACATAAGGGCTACATCTTCAACAGCCTGATGAGTAGAGCCGTCTCCGAAATCGGATAAACCGGCAGATGAGCCGCAGAGCTTTACATTAAGCCTGCCGATTGCCACAGTCTGTCTGATCTGATCATATGCCCTTCCGGACATGAAGACTGCGAAGGTGCTGCAAAACGGTATTTTACCGGCTGCAGCAAGCCCTGCTGCAGTAGAAACCATATCCTGCTCAGCAATTCCCATTTCGAAGAAACGCTCGGGGTAGGCCTGCTGAAAAAATATGGACATGGTGGACTTGCCGAGATCAGCCTCCAAAACCACTACATTCTGGTTTTCTGCGCCTATGGCAACCAACTCTTCGCCATATGCCTTACGCATGTTTAAATTTCTACTCATGTTTCATCTCCCCGCTTTCCGTGCTCACAAGGGATTCAAGTTCCTTGTCAAGCTCCTGCAGTGCAATTTCATACTGCTCCTTTGTGAGCATGCCATTATGAAAGGATGCAACATTTTCTGCAAAGGATATTCCCTTGCCCTTGACGGTGTCTGCAATAAGCACGGTTGGTTTGCCGCTTATGCTGTCTGCCTCATTAAATGCATCAAGAATGGCCTGAATATCATGTCCGTCAAGCTCGATTACATGCCAGCCGAAGCTCCTCCATTTTTCGGCTATAGGATCAATGCCGAATCTTTCAGCACAAGGACCTGTAGCCTGCAGATGGTTTCTATCCACAATCGCAACCAGGTTATCCAGCTTGTAATATGCTGCAGTCATGGCAGCCTCCCAGATCTGCCCTTCATTTAACTCCCCGTCACCTATAACGCAGAACACCTTGCCGGTTCTAGCGTCAAGCCGCATTGCCAGTGCCATACCGTTGGAAACGGATAATCCGTGGCCCAGTGAGCCTGTCCCGGCCTCAACACCTGGTGTCTTAAGCATGTCGGGATGCCCCTGCAGACGCGAACCCAGACTCTTAACAGTTTTCAGTTCTTCAACAGGGAAATATCCGGTCTCAGCAAGAGCAGCATACTGAGCTATGGCAGCATGACCTTTGGAATAAATAAATCTGTCACGTTCCTCCCATTTGGGATTCCGGGGATCGTGCCTGAGGCGATGACCGTATAGGGCAGCCACTATATCTGCACTGGAACATGACCCGCCCAAATGCCCCGTCTGTCCCTCACAGCCTATCATCATGACTATATCTTTGCGAATTTTTGCAGCCAGTCGCCGAATCTTTAAAATAGTCTCGGAATTTTGCATAATCATCTCCCCTAATATTTGGTATCATATGGCCATGGTGAGCCTCCTGCCAGACAGCCTCCATCCACATGAATCATCATGCCGGACATATAAGATGAGGCGTCTGAAGCCAGCATCACTGTAATTCCCACCAGTTCTTCAGGCAAACCAGGCCGCCTCATGGCAATGCGTTCCTCTAAATATGCGCTTCTTTGAGGGTGATCCCATGTCACCTGGGTGAGGGGAGTAAGAATGTGACCCGGAGCCAGGGCATTTGCCCGTATACCATACTGCGCCCATTCCACTGCCATTGAGCGTGTAAGAGCAGTTACCGCGCTCTTGCTTGCACCATATACGCTGCATCCGCCCAGCATTCCCACCGAGTTATGGGAAGCTATGTTGATAATGTTGCCGCTTTTTTGCTGCATCATATGCCTGGCTACTTCCTGGGAAAGAAAGAACAGCCCCTTCAGGTTTATATCCATTATTCGGTCGTATGTATGCTCTTCCACATCAAGGAATCCCTCGCGCTTGTTTATGCCTGCACAATTAATCAGCACATCTATGCGTTTCCTGTCATTCACCGCCTTACTGACACACTCTCGTATGCTCCCGAGATCGGAAATGTCCATCAGATAAACATTTGCAGTTCTGCCCATTGCCTCGATTTCCAGCTTCAGCGAGTGCAATCCGCCTTCGTCTATATCGCAGAGGATCATATTTCCGCCGGCACCGGCAAGCCCCCTTGCAAGAGCGCTGCCAATTCCTCCTGCAGCTCCTGTCAGCATAATTTCCTTGCCCTCAAGCGAGAACAATTTTTCCAGGTTTTCAGCTATGGTCAAAATATCCTCCTCCTGTCCATTCACCTTATAATTCTTCCTGTCTGTATCATATTCCTGCCTAAATGACACAACTAAGTGAAATAATGCTCATGGGAGGGATGGTTGCGGTAACGCCGCCTGCCCCGGGCCTGGCCGTGTCAAATTTTCTTACCCTGATTTTGTCCGGATAATCGAAATCATTGAAATCCTGCATGTTACCGGATGTAACTATACTTCCGCCTACTTTCTTAACAACTCCGGGCCGGATTTCCACAAAAAGCTCGATGCTGTTTGATGGATCAGGATTGGCAATAGTAAGAAATATGTTCCCATCCTTGTTTTTTGACGCTGATACACTAAGCCCGGGGAGTTCCTCACCCAGATAAGTGTAATTTTCCACATCAATATCTGCCGGCAGCAGGCGGGAATCCTGATGCGGGGCAAACAGATCAAAAACATGGTATGTGGGAGTACAAAGCATTTTTTCCCCCTGGGTAAGTATCATTGCCTGCAGCACGTTGACAGTTTGTGCTATGTTGGCCATCCTCACCCGGTCGCAGTGGTTATTGAAAATATTAAGGCTGATAGCGGCTGAAACAGCATCCCTCATGGTATTTTGCTGATACAGGAACCCCGGGTTGGTGCCAGGTTCATTGTCGTACCAGGTACCCCACTCATCAACGATAAGGGCAACCTTTTTATCAGGATCATATTTATCCATAATAGCAGAGTGATTCACCACCAGTTCCTCTGTAAACCATGACGCCTTCATTATGCCGAACCACTCTTTTTCTCCAAATTCAGTAGCAGAACCACGGGAGGCAGATTCATCCCTCAGGTAAATCTCATTTCCATCCGCCGCTTTCTTTACTACTACCTTGTCACCAATCCTGGTGTAATAGTGCAGGCCCAGGCCGTCCATAAAGTCTCCTGCTTCCCTCATCAGGACCTCAGTCCAGTGGTAGTTGGAACCACGCGGCCCTGCGGCAATACGGAAGAGGGAATAATTACCGTAATCTCTGACATATGTGGCATAGTGCCTGTATAGGTCGGCATAATATTCGGCACGCATCCTGCCGCCGCATCCCCAGTTTTCGTTGCCAATGCCGAAATATTTAAGTCCCCAGGCCTTTTCCCGTCCATTTTGCCTGCGTAGGTTTGCCATTGGCGATTCGCCGTCAAAATTCATGTATTCTATCCACTCGCTCATCTCCCGGACGGTGCCGCTGCCTACGTTACCGCAGATATAGGGTTCGGTATCCAGCAGCTCACAGAGACGAAAGAATTCATGGGTGCCAAAGCTGTTGTCTTCAACCACTCCACCCCAATGAGTATTGATCATCTTTGCCCGTTTTTCCAATGGTCCGATGCCGTCTTTCCAGTGGTACTCATCTGCAAAACAGCCGCCCGGCCAGCGCAGGACAGGAATTTTAATCTTACGAAGCGCTTCAACAATATCAGTACGAATACCATCCCGGTTTGGAATGGGAGAGCCCTTTCCTACAAAAATGCCATCGTATATACAACGACCTAAGTGCTCAGCAAAATGACCGTATATATTTTTATTAATGATATACTTATCTGAGTCGGTTTTTATTCTGATTTTTGCTGTTTTTATCTTTTCATTCATAGTCTCATACTCCATTAATTATTATTGGTATCAGCCCTTAACACCGCCGCTGGCCAGACCGGATATAAATGACTTCTGATTGAACAGAAACACAATAACAACAGGCACCACAGCCAGCACTGCGCCTGGTATCAGCAGGGCATAATTATTGCCGTAAGGAGTCAAGAGGGATGCCAGCCCGATGGGAATGGTAAAATTCCAGTTTTCCCGCAGAACTATAAGCGGCCATACAAACATGTTCCAACTCATCATGGCCAGAAGAATGGTCATTGCACCGAATGCGGGCTTCATGAGAGGTACCATAATCCTGAAGTATATGCCATATTCTGTAGCCCCGTCAATACGACCTGCATCCATTAAGTCAACAGGAAGACTGGTACTGAACTGACGGAAAAAGAAAATTGCATTGCCCGCTACCATAAAAGGCAGGATAACACCGGCTTTAGTGTTAATTATCCGCCATTTTACAGTCAGGTTATAAAGAGGCAGCATGAGAATTTCAATGGGAATCATCATTACTATAAGTACTAAGATGAATATAAAGGTTCTCCCCCGGAATCGGTATGTAGCCAGGGAATAGCCCACCATCGAAGTGAGAAACAACCCGCCTGCTGTAAATAAGACTGCTATCTGTATGCTGTTTTTGTACCATGCCCAGTAAGCTCCTTCACGATCTGTTACTGTACGGGCATAGTTGAAAAAGC
This sequence comes from Clostridiales bacterium, assembly GCA_012839095.1. Lineage (GTDB taxonomy): Bacteria > Bacillota > Clostridia > Caldicoprobacterales > DTU083 > DUOA01. The sequence continues at coordinate 4,386 of DUOA01000049.1, read as the reverse complement.
CCATTCGATCCCATCTGGGAACAAGAGTCAGCCCATCAGTAAAAAGGCGGGTGGTATCTGTGAATGACGCCAGTATCAGATAATAAAAGGGGATTAACACAATAACTGCCACTATTGTAAGCATAGTATAAATCAATACTTTCCTTGCAGTATGATATATATTGGAATGCTTCATGTTTAATCCTCCTTTCTGAATAACCCGAAGGATTTAAGCTGTATCACGTTAATGATCATAACTATGCATAGCAGGGTGATGCCGATGGCAGAGCCAAATCCCATGTCGTTTTTCCGAAAAGCCTCCATATAAATGTAACGGGTTATGGTCAGCCCCAGATCTCCGGGAGTGTTTTCTTCCCAGTATACATAGCTTTCACCAAACATACGATATCCTTCAAATATAACCAGGGTTAGTACATACAGGGTAGTGGGCTTCAGCAACGGCAGGGTGATATGGAAAAACTTTTTTACTGAATCCGCACCGTCAATGTCAGCAGACTCGTACAGTTCTTCCGGAATAGACTGCAGGCCTGACAGGAAATATATCATATATACCCCCGTTACCCGCCATAAGGCCAGGCACACCATGATAAACATAGCAGGCCAGTATTCCATATTCCAGCTGACCGGCTCTACTCCCACAAAACTGAGCAGCCAGTTAAACAAGGCGTTGGGCAGGGAGCCAAATATCAGCCTGAATGACACGCCTGCAACGATAACAGAGGTAAGCGATGGAATGAAAAACACAGATCTATAGAAATTCCGCCCTCTGATTAGTTTGTCATTTAAAATTACCGATAATATTATGGGTATGGGAATCATTGTGCACACACATATAAGTGTATAAATAGTGTTTGTTCTGATGGCATTAAAAAAGTGGACATTCCATAATCGGGTATAGTTTTTAATGCCTATAAACTCCATACTATTCAGACTTATAACTTTATGGAAACTCATGTTAATAGTCTGTATTGTAGGAACAAGGAAAAAAATCAAAAACGATATAATAAACGGTGATACAAGTACATAGGGTGCTACTTTCTGAGAGTAGAGAAACCGCTTTACTGTACCTGCCAGCTTCTTGTCCTCAACTATTGTTCTGGAAGACACGCACTCACTCCCTTACCTTGCTTAGGTTAAGAAAGATCGGCCTGCCCGGCAGACAGGCCATTTCACAAATTACAATGAGATCGTTACTGCTTAGATCTTAATTCATCAGCAGCATTTTTAAGAACAGTAGCAGGGTCTTGCTTTTCCACCAATGTTTGATACATGACGGTATTCATTACAATGTCCTGAGCAGACGAACTCAAGTCTCCGTAATTTGGTGAAGGAATATTGTCCTTGAGCTGGAGCAGCATGTTAAATACTTTTTCGTTTCCGAAATATTCGTCTGGTTTCTGCAGCTCAGGTTTATCCCATACATCCCAGCGGGGAGGATCAAAGGCTGCATCTGTCCAAAAGCGTATATTTGCTTCCGGAGTCAGTTTTAAATGGGCCAGAACCTCTACGGCCAAATCCACATCCTTACTCTGGAGTGTGACAGAAGTTCCGGTACCGCCTATACCGGCAGACAGGGCATCATTGGGGCCGGATCTGGGCATGGGCCTTATATAAACCTTACCCTTAATATCCGGCATGTAGTTGATAAACCTGCTCATATACCACATGGGCATAATAAGGGCTGCAATTTCCCCTGAGTTAATGAATGAAAATGCTTCCTCAGTGGCTGTCGATCCTCCCGGGAGACCAACGGCAAAGCCTTCTTCGTTATACCATCTGTTGATTTGAGAAAGTACCTCGATATTAATTTCGCTGTCCAGAACTACATTTCCGTCCTTGTCCAGATAATCTCCGCCTCTTTGTACAATCATGGGCCAGAAAGGCCTTTGGTTGCCGGTTTCAATTCCAATCCACTTCTTACCCGTCTTTGCCAGGTAATCCCGCCCGGCCTGTTCAAATTTTTCCCAGGTGTCAAGTGAATCGATATCAATTCCTGCTGCATCACACAGTTCCTTGTTATAATAAACAACAGTTGCGCCAACATGGGTCGGGAGTCCGTATACCTTGCCGTCCTTACTGTAACAGTCAAAACGGGATTCAATAAACTTATCACGGATTGGGTCTACTACTGAGTTGAGGGGAGCGAGCTGAATGTCGCCTTGAAGGAAGTTGGAGAAGTAGTTAATGTTAATGTCTGAGATATCCGGTGCACCTGTGCCGGACTGAAGCGCTATGAGCAGTTTGCTGCCCATCTCCTGGTTGGGATAGATTTCAAAGGTTACGTCGATCGGCTTATCGGGATACTGCTTATTCCAGTCCTCGATGCCGGGCTCATAGAATTGTTTGTGTACCTCGTTGAAGAGCCAGAAGCTTAACTTGGTTGGTTCCTTTGAGCCCTTGCCGCTTGTTGTTCCTCCGCCGCATCCTGCCAGAATACCGGCCAGCAGAAATACGACCAACAGCATGGCGATCCATTTTTTACCCATTTCTTTTCCTCCTAACCTTTATTTTATATATATCTAAAACAATACGTTTTAGAGCCACTTAACTTTAGGTTAGTTTAAAGGTAAAACCGAGGTGTGATTGAGTAATTGCTATGATTTCTATAATAATTCTAATGTATTCTCTATGAAAAATCAACTAAAATTTTCATTTTAATTATTATATTTTTTTCTAAAGTATATTGCATCTTTTTATATAAATGAATAATAAATGATAATTAATATGCAAAATAATGTAGAATCCTGCCCACCGCTTGTTATAACCGGCTTTATTTCGTATAATTGAATATAAGGCGGAGGTGATCTCTTATATGCGTTTTTTTGAAGATTTGGACGATTCATTACTCTTTTTTAAAGCCTTGTCTTCCAATGTCCGGATACAGATACTGAAGCAGCTGAACCAGGAAAAGGAACTCAACATCAACGAATTAGCCAACCGAATCGGAATAACAAACGGCGCAATGACCTCCCATATACGACTCCTGGAGGAAGCCGGAATTATTAACACCAGATCTGTAGTAGCCAAGCATGGTATGCAAAAACTATGTTCCCTTCGCGTGGAGAAATACGTAATACACATCGGCCATATCGGGCGTGAATATAATCAGAACTCTTACAGCGTGGAAATAGCGCCCGGGCAATATGTGGATTATGACGTTACTCCTACCTGCGGGATTGCCACAACCGAACGTATAATCGGAGTATATGACACGCCAATATACTTCTCCGACACCGAACACTTCCAGGCACAAATTGTATGGTTTACAACCGGATTTGTAGAATATGAAATCCCTAACTATCTGCCTGAACAGGCTGACATCAAGGAAATATTATTTCAGGCCGAGCTGGGTTCCGAGGCCGCATCATACAATAACGATTATAAATCAGACATCCATTTCTATATAAACGACCGGTTCATCTGCATATGGCAAAGCCCCGGAGATTTTGGCGGCGTTAAAGGGTTCTATAATCCCGACTGGTGGGCGCCTTCCATGAATCAGTATGGTACTTTGATGGAATTTTGCATAAACAAGGAAGGGACCTTTATTGAAGGCAAAAAATACTCTGATACTACTGTTGATCAGCTGAATATCAGCCCCGGAAGCAGAATACGGCTGCGTCTTTCCGTACCGGACGGGCTGCCTGACTCCCGCGGTCTTACCATTTTCGGGAGAGGCTTCGGCAATTACAACAGCGGTATGATAGTCAGAATCAATTACGAAACTAACCAGGAATGAGGTGAAGCTGATGTCATATTCAGATAAATGTGAAGCCTGCTCAGTTTCGGTTCACTTATCCCCGGAAGAAGTGGAAAAAATATTCGGGAAAATGACCGGAGTAAAAAATATCAAAACGGTCAGCGAAGATGAGTATAAAAAAAGAATGGATATCTGCATGGGCTGCGAAAGCTTACTTTTCAACACCACTTGTCGTCATTGCGGCTGCCTCATTCAAATTAAGGCTAAACTGAAACATGCAGCCTGTCCCTATCCATATAAGCCAAAATGGTAAATATTCATATGCCTCTTATAAAGGGCTTTTCTTTGGTATACCGGCTTTTCTTGGATACTTTCCGGGAGTATTCCTTATTTTCTCAACAACTACCAAATTATGGGTTTTTTCAGAAAATGGAATTTTAATGTTTCTGGTTTCAATCCATTTTCCTCCGAGCAGGGAAATCGCTCTTAAGGCTTTCTCCAGCTCAATATCAGCTCCCGGTCCCTTATGTGCTATAAAGTATCCACCAACCTTTACAAAAGGAAGACAGTATTCAGCAAGCACCGAAAGTTCTGCAACAGCCCTGGAAACAACAATGTCACAGGCTTCCCGTCTTTCTGCCTTTCTGGACAGGTCTTCCGCTCTTGCGTGTATGGCTTCCGTGTTT
>DUOA01000004.1 GCA_012839095.1 Clostridiales bacterium | reverse complement strand
TATTCCACAATCAGCTCTGTCAGCACCAGAGAGCTGTTGTTCCCTACTGCCTCCACAATCACGATCTGTTCTTCCGGGATCTCTGCATAATTTGACTCGCTCATGATACTGGAACCTGTGAGGGTCCGATATCCGTATTCAATCTGGTGACGCCTGGTCAAAGATACCTTGGTGGCGGTTTCCACAAGCGGTAATTTCATATGTATGCCGGCATCCCTCACCACCCTGGCTACGCTGCCGAAACGCTGTATTACTACTGCTTCACCGGTATTTACCTTGTAAATGGATGTAGCAGCAAGGATAATAAGCAGCAGCAAAACAGGAAGGTAAACCAGCAGTTTCTTAAGCTTTTTTTCCAACCTGAGTTGATTCAATGAAATGGTTTCCATCAGATTCCCCCTTACGCTAGGATTGTTTGACATATAATTGTCATATTTTATATTATATCATCTTTTTTATGTATAGTCAGAACAATCTGATAGGAAGCTCCGCTTAGGAAAAAATCTTTTTAACCGTTCTATCCTTTGAACTTCAGTTTCTCATGGTGTATCATGGAACTGACCGGTCAATCATCCAACGGAAAGGAGATGATCGATTTGATTAAGTTGGGAAGGTGGTCTGCCCTCTAGCAGGCCAGGATGGGGGAGGCGGATTTTCCCTCCCCTGTTCTTATATATATTGACATGCAAAACTCAATGCTATATAATTGCATTGCAGGGTAAACCTGTAAATTTAGATGAAAGGAGTGCAGAAAATGATTAGAAATAGGAATAGCAAATTTCGCATTAGGGAGGCAGCCCGCCTATAACTGAATAAGGGACCAGGAAGCCGTTTTTCTGGTCGTATGCCTGTAACCATCATCTGATTAATCACGGATATAAAATTTTGGAGACACGAGAATGGTTATCGTGTTTTTTTGTTGCTTAAAAGTCCCGTGGATGGTTTCCACGGGTTTTTTGGTACTTATGACCGGATTTGGTTCATATGCATCAAAAGATTTACTTAAATAACTTTGCTTATACACTTTAATTTAAATGCAAGTACACAGGAATGGAGGTGAAACCCAAATGATTGATTTGCAGGTAAAATACAAAGTCAGAGAAAGAAGCCTTAAGGAGGTAGCGATCATTGGGTTACAAGAATGGAAAGGACGTACTTCCGTGTGAATTGCTGCAGGAACTGCAAAAGTATATTCAGGGTGAATTGCTTTACATCCCCAAGAAGAAGAATTCCCGTGCCGGCTGGGGAGAAAATAACGGTACCCGGAATAAAATCAGGAAAAGAAATGAGGAAATTCACCGTTTGTATGTCAGGGGAATGAGAATACAGGAACTGGTTACTCGTTATCATCTGTCCGAGGACAGCATTCGGAAAATCATCATCAAGGTATCCCGTGAACAGGCATACCTATAAGCCTATAAAGCCGGAAAACAGGATTAATTTCAGGATTAATTCCTGTTTTCTTTGCTTTTAAAGGTTACCGAAGCATCGTCTTGTGCATTTTTTCAACTAATATTCAAATACATGGCCATATACCGGTAATTGCTGTATAATTATAATATTCATGTGCTATATACTGTATTCTAATGTATAATTATAAATAAGATGATGCTCTACCTGAAAATTTGCACAAATATGCGTAATGCTCTGTGAGATTCTAAGAAATAAGTCGGCCGGCAGCTGATTCAGCTGACAACCGGTGATATGATTAGTGAGCAATTGGAAACGTGCAATTTTTCATGCAGTATAGCTGCAATTTGCAGTAAAGCAGCTATTTTCAAAATAAATTGATTTTTGGCAAGCATTGGAGTTATAATTTAAGGAATACCCATAATTTTTTCAGGAGGCTGCAATTATGGACATTATCAAGAAGTCTAAGAAGCTGGACAATGTACTTTATGACATCAGGGGACCCGTAATGGATGAGGCAAAGCGTATGGAAGAGGAAGGTTACAACATACTGAAGCTGAATATAGGGAACCCCCACCCTTTCGGACTGGAAGCTCCGGACGAAATCATACACGATGTAATATACAATGTCCGAAATGCACAGGGCTATACCGATTCCAAGGGCATTTTCCCTGCCCGGAAGGCTATTATGCAGTACTGCCAGCAAAAAGACATCGAAGGCGTTACCGTAAACGATGTCTATGTGGGAAACGGTGTCAGTGAACTTATTATGATGGCCATGCAGGCATTGCTGGATAATGGGGATGAAATACTGGTGCCTGCACCGGATTATCCTCTTTGGACCGCAGCAGTCAACCTGGCAGGCGGCACTGCCGTACATTATATGTGTGATGAGCAGGGCGACTGGTATCCGGATATTGAAGACATCAGGAAGAAAATAAACCACAATACCAGGGGAATTGTGGTCATCAATCCAAACAACCCCACCGGAGCAGTGTATCCTAAAGAGATACTGCTTGAAATTGTGAAGCTGGCCGAGCAGCACGACCTTATCCTGTTCTCCGACGAAATCTATGATCGGATAATCTACGATGATTATGAACATTATGCTTTGGCTTCCCTCACCAAGGATGTGCTCTGTGTTACCTTCAACGGCTTGTCCAAGTCTCATCGCATTGCCGGATTCCGGGCCGGATGGATGGTGCTGAGCGGCAACAAGTCGGCAGCAGGAGACTATATCGAAGGTCTTACCATGCTTGCTTCTATGCGGCTGTGCAGCAACGCTCTGGCGCAGTATACCATTCAGACTGCCCTGGGCGGATATCAAAGCATTAATGAGTATATCGTGCCGGGAGGCAGATTGAGGGAACAGAGGGATCTGTCCTATAAGATGCTTAACGACATTCCGGGACTGTCCTGCATAAAGCCAAGGGGAGCTTTTTATGTCTTCCCCAAAGTGGATGTGAAGCGGTTCAACATAAAGGATGACATGCAGTTCATAAAGGATCTCCTTCTGGAAAAAAGGGTGCTTCTGGTCCAGGGGACCGGCTTCAACTGGCCCAACCCGGATCATTTCCGCCTGGTCTTCCTTCCCCCCAAGGAAGAGCTGAAAAAAGCCATAAAACGTATCGCCTCCTTCCTGTCGGAATACAAACAGATGGATTAAAGATAGGATATAAAAGCGCAGCCATTCATGCAGAAACGTTCTTAACATGAATGGCTGTTTTCTTGTTTTGATTATACTTCTATAACATACTAATAATGTTTCAAATTAAGCGGAAAAAGATGGCTGCCTATTTCCCTGCCTGTTCAGCGTCAAAGCTTCCGTCCAGCTCAGCAATTTTCTTCAGCCAATTCTTATACCGGTCGAAACTGAATGGCGGCATGCCTAAGACATAGTGGTTAACTGAACGAACACCATCAACTACCCACTCTATGAGCATCAATCGGTGATCACCATGAGATATGCGAATACGGTCCACTTCAGTGGTGGCATTGGCGTCTGCTGTAAAAATGCCTTCCGAAAGCACCTCGCCGGTATCACCGTCCCATACTCTGTAAGTTCCCTGTTTGGAAACCAGTGTGTCATTACCTGCCATCAGCTTTACATGCCAGCTTTCCGGTTCTGACATCATGAGGCAAATGGGCTGCTGGGATCGTTTAATGTAATGATATGCCAGTTTCTTTATAAAGTCATAACTAACCACTGCATCTGAGAATTGCGGCCAGCCGTCTATCATATTCCACCAAATAACACCGGTACGCCGCCACTTTTTGCAGCGGGTAAGTTCAATAAAGAACTTTTTAGCCTCTGCCTGAGAAATCTGGGAAGCAAGTATGAAGTCCTCCAAATTATCCGGATCAAAGCCAAACATCTCATGAATCTGATCAGCCATCAGCTTAATGCGATATGCATACGGTCCCTCATGACCGTACATTTCCGCAGCATGAGTCAGCCACTCGTCATTGTCCTGCCAGGGCCACAATTTATCTTCGCTTATGAATTTCCTGATAGAGGACAGGTTATTGCATCCGTGATAACCCGTCTCGCTGGTAAAATGAGAAGTTGCTTGGGTATAAAAGGTGGATTTATAGTAGTCTCTCGGCCCCCATAGGTGTTGTTCAGGCATTAATGGCAGCATTCTGGCACGATCTCCGTTTCCAAGCCTATAGGCTTCGGGAGAAATATAGGGTGAAGAAGCCAGGTACGGACGATAGGGATCAAGTCTGTTAACCACCTGCGGCAGCACTTCCCGTGTAACCCGGTTAATTGTAGGATCCAGATTCACTCCAACAATAAACTCATCGCATTCATTGTCACCGCTCCACAGTATAATGGATGGATGATTTCTAAGCTTAGTCACCACCGATTCTGCTTCATGCCTCATCACTGCCATAAACTCTTCGTCAATGGGAAACAGGCCGCAAGCCATGGTAAAGTCCTGCCACACCATAATTCCGTGCCTGTCACAATAATCATAAAAAGCATGGTCTTCGTATACATTTCCACCCCAGCATCGCAGAATATTGCTGCCGGTGTCCACCCACATTTCCAGTATGCGCTCATACCTGGAAGCATCACGGCTGTGCATTGCATCTGCAGGCACCCAGTTGGAGCCTTTGCAGAAAATGGGTACTCCATTAATGACAAAGCGGAATTCGCCGCCGCGTGCATCAGTAATCTCCGTACGATCAAGCTTCACGGTCCGAACTCCCATGGAAGTCTTATATTCCGCTATAGGCTCACCATTGCAAAGCACCTCAGCGGTAATGTCATATACATTTGGCTCACCGTAGCCCATTGGCCACCATAGTTTGGGGTTATCAATATGAAAATCTGCTCTGCCGCTTACAAACCGGATGGGGCTTACATGGACAAATTCGACTTCCTCCGCTATTCTGCCTGTTATGCGGAGTGAAAGTCCCTCATAGTTATGTACATCCGTGTGTATACGATAACTGCATGCTATGAAGGCAGTATTATTCCGTATATAGACTGTGGAGAAGCTCAGATCCTCTATTTCCGTGGGTTCTTCGATTTCTAAAGTTACATCCCGCCATATGCCGGCTGAAACCGTGCGCGGCATAATATCCCATCCATAGGCAGAAGGAGCTTTCCTTACACGCAATGCCTCATAGCAGCCGACCAGAGCCTTGGAGTAGGCATCATACTTAAGTTTTGCAGCATGGAGAATAGGCGATTTAATGTCAACGGCCAAATGGTTTTCCCCTTCCACCAGCAAGTCAGTTACATCAAACCGGTGATCTATCAGCGCGTTGTCACTTTCCGCAAACTTATTGCCGTTTAATTCGTAGCTTGCAATGCAATCAACTCCCCCAAAGTGCAGAAATGCACGCTGGCCCTCTTTCAGCTTAGGGGCAGTGAAGGTCTTTTCGTAGCGCCAGCGGTAAAACTCATATTTTCTGAGGAGTTTTACATTGTTCCCGAAGTAAATATCAGGAAGTATGCCGGCATTCATTAGATCAATTTCCACATTGCCGGGCACCTTGGCAGGAATCGACTGCATTCCTTCCAATCCGGAAGGATTTTTTTGTTCATCTGCAAAGCGTAAAATATAATCACCGTTTAATGATATTTTCTTCATGTACTCAGCCTCCCCCGATTATGGTATCGTTATAGACTGTATATAAGCCCGCAGCACAAATTTGCTGCGGGATGCAGTAATTGAAGTAGTAGAAAAAGAGACATTGGCTTACAATCGCAAAGTCTGTCGAATTTTGCCTGCATCCCTGGATTCCAATTTGGGCGATGTTGCTGCACTTAGTATTGTAATGGATTCTTTTATGACTCGTGATGAGGCAATGCTGATACAGCCGGCTGCAGTTCTTCCTCCAGCCGGTTGTCATTTTTCACCAGGTTATTGATCCATCTGCGGGAGCGGAATCGGTTAAGGCCAAGGAAAAACTTGAACACTTCCTCCAAGCCTACCAGGAAGAAGACCCAGTAAACCGGAATACGAAACACAAGCCCGCCCAGGATCGCCAAAGGAATGCTGATAAACCAGACACCTATGGTATCCAAAATAAGGGAAAACTTTGTATCCCCTCCGCTTCTCAGCACTCCTACTATATTTATAAGGTTAAAGATC
>DUOA01000048.1 GCA_012839095.1 Clostridiales bacterium | reverse complement strand
GAAGATAGTACCGGAAATAAAAAAACAGTCAAAAATCCATTTATTATCCTTATTCTATTATACTCAGTCCAGTTGCTGCTGACAATTGCTTAATTATAATTTTACCTTATTTTAGCAATTATACTATAACATATATCTTTAAATATTGTAAGAATATTCTGAAGCCATTTTGGTAAAATTGCCATGAAAAAACCAAGATTTAAGAAAAGAGTATCATTTCTGTGAAATCATGTAATTTGCCTGGAAATAAGAACACAGAAGGGGAGATACGGTACGAAAAGGCACATTGTATATGACACAATATTGAGCCTGTAAAGTACATTGACAGTGTTAGCAAAATTCGATACCATACATCTTAAGAGCAGAATAAAAGTTCTCGTCAATTATTAAATTCATAGAACAGTATAACATGAGCATGGCAACTGACATATCCGATAATTATTCCAGTACAGCGTATTAGCATCAAAAAGAGCACCATGTACTAGTAGTCTGTCCATTGTTCATTCAGGATGATATCCGAGACCCAAACATAAAAGGCCTTGCGCTTAGCTTGGGTAATAACAGTCTGATAATACCTGGCAGGTGAAGCAATTGGAGACAAAAAGAGAGTTATGGGTAAGAAGACCTGTACTTTGGCTTCTGGCTGCATATTCAGCCGGCCTTATTGTTTCGCTTCGTCTGTCTCTTTCGCCTGTACTCATACTGATATTAATGGCTATATCTGTATCAGTCGGTATTATGCTCAGAAAGAAAGCCATGTTTCCAATACTTCTCATACTGATTCTGTTCTTTGGCTGTCTTCGCGGAGCGATCTTTCTGGGACGGGAAAACCCGTTGGCATATTTTAAAGATGTGGAAGTCAGCATGCAGGGAACGGTAAAAGGCCCTCCCCAGCTGAAAGAAAACAGAGCCATCTACGTGCTGGAAACGAATGCTGTGAAGGCCGGAGTTGAAATTTATCCGGTCAGGGCAAGAGTAAAGGTCAGTGTATATCCCGATACATTCGGTGAGGAGTCGATTGTAGAGACCGTATACAGAACAGGCGACTTTCTTCAGGTTACAGGCACACTTCAGGAACCAACAGGTCCCAGAAATCCAAAAGGTTTTGATTACAGAGGTTATCTTGCACGCCGTCATATATATTCCATTATTTCCATAAAGGAAAAAGATGTACAGCTGCTAAATAGGGAAGAATCCTTCTCCCTGGATAAAACTCTTGCTGATTTCAGAGAACGGGCATCGCAGATATTGGATTATGCAGTGGGAGGAAAGGAAGGCAGTTTTCTGAAGGCAGTCCTCTTAGGGCAGCGTTGGCTCATTGAACCGGATGCGGCAGATGATTTTACCAGAACCGGCCTGGCCCATATTTTGGCTATATCAGGTCTGCATGTCGGTTATCTGGTTATGCTGCTTAATATGATTCGGTCTCTGTTTCGCATTAAAAGGAGAATTGCTCTTCCATTCCAGGCTGTGTTTTTGATTCTCTACTGCCTGATGACAGGTGCTTCTCCATCGGTTACAAGGGCAGTTATTATGGCACTTTTATATCTTGCCGGCGGGGCATTTGGCAGGAAATCCGATATTATAAACAGCGCAGGCACGGCCGCATTTCTTATTCTGCTAATCCGGCCCATGGATATCCTGGAGATTAGCTTTCAATTATCATTTCTGGCCGTATGTTCCATTGGATTGTTCAGTGAGCCGATGCAAAAGGCAATGAGGTTGCTGCCCAAAAAACTGTCTGCGCTGCTGGCTGCTTCTCTTTCTGCCCAGTTTGGCACTCTGCCGCTTACAACCTATCATTTCAACCTCATTTCTCCGGTATCTGTTTTGGCAAATCTTCTGGTGATTCCGATTCTGGGTCTTGCAACAGCAGGAGGCTTTTTACTGATTCCTCTTGGAATGGCACTGCCTGTCCCGGCCAGGTTTGCAGCAATTCCCGTCAGATTTCTGTGCAGCCTTATCCTTCTCATCACGGATTTTGCTGCAGGGCTTCCGTATGCCTATTTTAGAGTCATTTCTCCATCCTTGTTTACTATCAGCATAATTTATCTGCTGCTTTGGCTGTTGTCCAGAGAAAGACCCGGCTTTGTTCGTCGTCCGGCCTTGGCCTGCATGGGTCTGATTGTCGTTTTACTTGCAGGACAGCTGTTGATTGGAATCACCGCCAATAAGGAGCTGAAGCTGGTTTTTCTGGATGTGGGGCAGGGGGACTGCTCCTTTATCCAGACGCCGGACGGGAAAAACATATTGATAGACGGGGGAGGGCAGGCCGGTACCGATATCGGCAATGATGTACTCCTGCCTTTTCTGCTGAAAAACGGGGTTGCTTCATTGGATCTGGTGATCATGTCACACAGTCATGATGATCATATAAGCGGTTTACAGCCTGTATTAAGTCAGCTGAAGACCAGGACATTCATGGAGTATCCACCGCAGGAAGATAACCCTGTATACCTGGAAATGAAGAAAACAATTGAAGAGAGAGGAATACAGGTAATTTCTGCAGCCCGGGGACAGTCCTACAGGATAGGAGAGGAGACATTGATTCATGTCCTTCATCCGGATCCTGATCATGTTCAGACCTTGTATCAGGACAATGAAAACAATCTGTCGCTGGTCATTCTTATGGAGTGCGGGGATGCTGCCGTACTCTTTACAGGTGACATTGAGAAGGGGGTTGAGTACTATCTGGCAGGGAGAATGGACAAGCGGGCTTCCGTATTGAAGGTGCCTCATCACGGAAGCAATACTTCCAGCACGGATGTTTTTCTGGAAGTGGTTTCTCCCCAAACAGCTGTTATACAGACAGGAACTAATTTTTTTGGGCATCCTCATCCCGAAGTGCTGGACAGGCTTGAGAGCAGAAACATCAAGGTATACAGAAATGATATACATGGTGCAGTAATATTGCAATATCATGATGGCAACTGGACAATTCATACCATGTATAACGACAACTCGGCCGGAAAATGAAAATGATTCTCCTTTTGATATATTGAAAAATGTAGAAGAACAGCATAATTTGTGATAAAATGAAAAAATGTTGGGACAGGATGAAGATATTTCATTTTATCAAACACCGAAATAATGACACAATATATAATGTATATTGAAGGGAGACAAATGTATGAAACGATATGAGAATCAGAAGTGGAAGCAAAGCATGCGATTAAGGCTTGATTTTAATAATATGATGTCCGATATGCTGGGCGAAGAGCAGGGGATATCAAAAAAATCGATAGATGCAATGGCCGGAAAACTGATAGAAGCTGCAAAGGCCCTGGAAACCAAACGCGCTGAAGGCAGGATGCAATGGAGAGATCTGCCCTACAATCAGAAGGAAACAGTAGCCGATATTTTGGAAACTGCTGCCAAAATAAAGGATAAATTTGAAGTCTTTGTCGTACTTGGCATCGGCGGTTCAGCTCTCGGACCAATTGCCGTACAGCAGGCGCTGAATCACCTGCACTACAATGAGCTTTCAAAGGAGCAGCGCGGCGGCTGCCCAAGGATCTATGTGGTTGACAATGTGGATCCGGAGCGGATGGAGGCCTTGTTTGATGTCATTGATGTGGAGAAGTCCCTATTCAATGTCATTACAAAATCAGGCAGCACCTCCGAGACAATGGCCCAATTCCTGATTGTTCATGACATGCTGAAGAACAGGCTGGGTGAGGAATATCGCAGTCATTTAATCGCCACTACCGACAAGGAGAAGGGGAATCTTATAAAAATTGCCGGGGAACTGGGTCTGAAAACCTATACGATACCGGAAGGGGTCGGCGGAAGATTCTCTGAACTGTCACCGGTGGGGCTTCTGGCTGCAGCCGTCTGCGGCATAGATATTGAGGAACTGCTGGCCGGAGCGGCTTACATGGATGAGATCTGCAAAGAGGAGGACGTATACAAAAACCCTGCCTATATGGCAGCAACACTGCAGTATCTGGCTATGAAAGACGGAAAAAATATATCCGTCATGATGCCATACGCAGATTCTTTGAAATATATGGCAGACTGGTATGCACAGCTTTGGGCTGAAAGTCTCGGCAAGAGGTACAACCAGAATGGGGAAGAGGTGTTTGCGGGACAGACACCAGTGAAAGCCCTGGGTGTTACTGATCAGCATTCCCAGATCCAGCTCTATACAGAGGGTCCTTTCGACAAGGTGGTTACATTTTTAGGTGTGGAAAGATACCGTACCTCCATGTTGATTTCCAGAGGCTTTGAGGATATACCTGCTGTATCCTTCCTGGGCGGGCATACTCTGAACGAGCTAATACACGCAGAGCAGGCAGCTACCGAATATGCCCTGCTTAAAGCAAAGCGTCTGAACCGGACGATAACCCTGCCTGAGGTTAACGCCTTCACGGTAGGCCAACTGCTGTACTTTATGGAGGTTGAAACGGCATTTGCCGGGGAACTGATGGAGATCAACGCCTTCGATCAGCCGGGCGTAGAGGAAGGAAAGAATGCGACCTATGCACTTTTGGGCAGACCCGGATATGAGCAGAAAAAAGCCGAACTGGATGCCAGGCCCCGGAAGAAGAATGAATATATAATATAGAAGAATAACTTAATTCATCTTTTTGTAAAATGCCTGAGCAGCATATGCCCTGCCGTCTTCTCCAAAGAAGATTCCCACTCCCATGTGGGAATAGGCAGGGTTTAATATATTCTCCCTGTGACCTTTACTGTTCATCCATTGATTAACCCAGTATTCAGCAGTTAAACTGCTTTGCTTATAGCCTTTTGCATATGCCAGGTTCTCGCCGATGTAACTTGCATCCCTGCCAAGCACCAATCCGCCAAAGACCTTGAATTGATTTTCCAATGAACCGGTATAGGGCGACTCGTGTGCAAAATAATCATTGTCGTACATTTCCTTAACCTTGCTTCTTGCAATGGTTCTGGCAATTTCACACCATTCAAGAGGGGCTGCTCCTGCCTTCTGTCTTTCGGCGTTAACAAGAGTAAGGACTCCCTTTTCCACATCCGACATGTATATGGGAGTATGCTTCTCAATACCGCTGATAATAAAAGCAATTGAAATGCCTTTCTGAGAATGATATACGCCTATACCGATGTCTGAATACTTCTTGTCAGTAAAATAGCCGGAAAACTCGTTAAATACATCATTAACCTTAATTTCAGAAGGCTTGTAGGATGCATACAGCAGCTGGCCATACGAGCAGAAGCTGTACGAGAAGCCCAGTTCTTCCAAACGCTTTGATGAATCTCCAATCTTTACACTCTGCTTTTGATCTACTTCCCTGGCTCTTTCTTTGGCTGCTGTTTCAAGCTTGCTGCTCCATTCCAGATTTGAATTCCTATGCTTGTTAATAGTGCTGAGAATGTCTCTTGCCATGGAATCCAAATAAGCATTCTTAAAGGGAGCAGGAGTTGGTGAAGAGGTTCCTTTTGGTTTAGCTGTTGCCTTGTCTGCTGGGATAGGGGCAGCTGTGTTTTTAGGCTTGGCTGTTGAGTTTATAACAGGGGCAGGGGATTGTTCCTGAGAGTTTTCTTCTGTCCCGGCAGTTTGTGTCGGTAAATCTGCATCCTTACTGCCGGGTGTCACCGGCTCTGCATCATCGACGGGAACAGGTGAGTCAAGAGGTATCAGATCCGGGGATGGGGTCTCAGAATACAAGGGCTTATCTGAAGCGGTTGTTTCTGCATGCTCAGAGATTGCCGGCGGTGTATACAGTTCAGGTCTTTTAATGCACCCGGCGGAAAACAAAAGTACCACTGTCAACAAATACAAAATTGTCTTTCTCATTTTACCATCCCCTTCCTCTCACATAATGAGCCAAGCCGGAAGCTTTTACAGTCAGCCTTTGTAATGCCTGTATTTTCTTAGTGAATCGAAAATTGCTGCAACATTTTCGAGCGGTACTTCGTAGCCTATCTCAGCCTTAAGCGCCAGACCGCCTTGAGGGAGATACAGTGCCTCTACTGCTTCCCTGACATGATCGTCAATCTGAGAAGGTGTTGCAAAGGGGAACAGCTGTCTGTCCAAATCCAAATCAACGGCGATTTTGCCCTTGCATACTCGCTCCAGGTTGTCCAGGCCGTTTGCACGGAACTGAGGATTGATCATATCAACGCCGCATTCTTTAAGATCAGGTATTATTTCATATATCATGCCGTCTGTATGCATATATACATATCTTCCGGTTTTCTTGACCATCTGATACATCTTCATGTAACAGGGCTTCAGGTATTTTCTCCATTTTTCCGGGCCAATGGCCAGTCCGTACTGCATTCCCAGATCATCGCCAAATGTAACCAGTTCCGATGCATTTTGCAGAACTACTTCAATCTGTCGGCAGTTGTATTCCAACACCTTGTCAATAAGGATTTGCAGTTCATCACATTCATCGGCGAAATCCATCATAGCTTCTTCAAATCCTCGCAGATCCAGCAGCCTCAGGTACATAAACCCGTGTGGCAGTCGGCCGTCACGGTTAGGCGGTATTTCAAGAGTAAGGATATCCTCCCGCCTGGGTACCGGATGTCCGGTAACGATGGATTCCATGCCTTCTTCCAGATTACTCCAGACACATCCCCACTCATCGGTGAAGGTGCCTTTACGGTAAGTGCGTGGAATAAACTCATCCATATTGTTTAGGTCTGGTATTACCGGTATCAGGTCCGGGTACTCTTTTGCCAGTCTGACAAATTCTTCACCATGTTTCAGCCATACAGCAGGCAGAATTCCAACCGATACGGGTATCTCCCCGGGATATTGGTAAGTTATGGATTTCATAAGGTTATTCACATTAATTCTCCTTTACGGATTTAGTTATAAGGAATCAATTTAGTCAAGCAAATATATTTTAACAAGTTCCATCAACAAATACCATACCAATTATTTCAAATTAGATTACGTAAGCATAGCAGCGGTGAATCAACATACTTAGGAAAAAGAAAACCTGTAAGAATGTTGAATTATAGCACATATGCTGATATAGTTGTGCCAGAAAGTATCAGTGAAAAACTTACTTATCGACATGATAAACAGCAACATTATAACATTGGGATATAGCGAAAGGCAGGATAATTATGAATCATAAAGAAAGAATGCTGGCTGGTCTTCCGTATAAAGCGTGGTTGGATGGATTGCCAGATGAAAGAATGGAAAATAAAAAGAAGTTATATGCGTATAATAGCTGCTGTAAACCCATGTAAGGTTAAACGTGAAATTACTGAAGATGATCATAAATACTATTATAAAAACTATGAGTTTGATGTTAAAGATTACTAACTTATAGCCTTATTGGGAATAAGCTCTTCATGTTAGGCTTAACTATTTATAATACATTTATTTTATACTTACACATGACAATAAAGACATATCCGATTTTGCCAGCTCCTTGCAAAACAGTCCCCGGATATAGCCTCTGTCAGTGGTGGTAGAGTGCACATAGAAACCCATCCCATAGTAAAACCTTACCTGGGCAGATAACTTTGTGGCAGTATGGAGAACGATCATGGAAACGCCCTGCTCTCGGACATTATCCTCGACCGCTTCCATCAAAGCCCGGCCTACGCCGTTTTTCTGAATGTCAAGCCTGACACCGAAACGGCTGACATAGGCAACCTTGCCTTCAATAATCTCATAACGGACTGAGCCAACCGGCATACCATCCAGCATAGCAATCAGAATAGTCTTATGACTCATTTCCTGCCTAATGATTTCTTCTGTTTCCGTCAGAGCCGATATGGCTTGAGGCAGGCCCAGGTCTGACGCATACTTGATAAAGGCCTCCCGGGTTATCTGATGAATGGCAGGTATATCTTCAGGTCCGGCTTTGCGGATAACTAATTTCATCATTGATCCTCCTCCAATCATAAGGAAACTGAAAAATAAGAATCTACTTATTTCATAAGCAGGGCTAAAACGGCCTTTTGGACATGAAGGCGGTTTTCAGCCTGATCGAAAACCAGGGAATGGGGTCCGTCTATTATATCCGCTGTTACCTCTTCGCCCCGTTGAGCCGGAAGACAGTGCAGGAATATTGCATCAGATTTGGCAAGAGCGAAAAGGCTGCTGTTTACCTGATAAGGAGCAAAGGCCTTTTTCCTTTCTTCTGATTCCGATTCCTGTCCCATGCTGGACCATACATCCGTGTATACCACATCAGCCTTTTCTGCTGCCTTTTCAGGATTGTGGGTAATTTCAAGGGATGAACCTCTAGACAGGGCATTCTGCTTTGCCATGGCCGTAATCTCCTCATCGGGCTCATATCCTTCAGGGCAGCCGATGGAGAAATCCATCCCCAGCTTTGAACAGGCAATCATGAGGGAATGAGCCATATTGTTTCCGTCTCCCAGAAAAGCCAGCTTTTTGCCCTTCCAATCACCTTTTGCTTCATATATGGTCATCATATCTGCCAAAGCCTGGCAGGGATGCAGAAGATCAGTCAGGGCATTGATAACAGGCACAGAGCCGTGTTTGGCCAGCTCTTCCACATCACTTTGCTTATATGTCCGGATCATGATTCCGTCAACATATCGTGAAAGGACCCGTGCAGTATCAGCAATGGTTTCTCCCCGGCCCAGCTGAATATCCGATGAACTGAGAAAGAGGGGAGTTCCGCCCAGCTGTGTCATTCCCACTTCGAAAGACACCCTTGTGCGGGTTGAGGATTTGGCAAAAATCATAGCCAGAATTTTACCCTCCAGCAGCTTGTGGGGAATGCGGTTTCTTTGCTGATTCTTAAGCTTAAGGCCCAGGGACAGCACCTGGCATATTTCATCCGAGCTGTAGTCCTGCAGGCTCAGCAGATGCTTCTGGGAAAAAGGGCTCTTTGCCTGGTAGTTATAAAGGTCCAGGCTGCCTTCATTATCCTGATATTGACTAAACTGCATAACCGGTCATCCTTTCCTTGGTTTTATCAAACAGTGTGCCGCGGGCATACTCATTCAGGGGTATGGGATCCAGGCTCAAGTTGCGGATATTTGCTTCTATCACCTGCAGAAGTGCCCGGGCAGTATCAAGAGCGGTAACAGACGGTACATTGAACTCCATGGCAGCCCTGCGGAGGATAAATCCCGGCCGGTTAAGGCTCTTGCCCTGGGTGGGGGTATTTATGACCAGAACCACCTTGTCATTTCTTATCAGTGACAGTGCTTCTTCCAGGGATACACCGGCGGCCGTCAGGCCTTTGTCAGTGAAATACTGACAGGTATGCTCTGTTGCATACAGGCTGAATCCCAGGCCTATAAGCTTTTCGGCAATCTCTGATGCTTCTTTTTTATCACGGTTGGCGATAGAGAACAGTACCGCCCCCTGTGCAGGGATGGTCATTCCCGAAGCCAGCAAGGCCTTGGTCAGAGCCTTCAGAAAGTCGGTGTCCGTTCCCATAACCTCTCCGGTGGATTTCATCTCCGGTCCTAAAAAAGGGTCAACGGTAGTAATCTTAGAGAAGGAAAAAACAGGTGCCTTTACTGTAACCAGCGCGGATTCCTGCAGCAGGCCGCTTTCACAGTCCAGTTCCGCCAGGGTGTGCCCCAGGGCAATCTTTACAGCCAAAGAAACCATGGGTACATTTGTTACCTTACTTAATATGGGAACCGTGCGGCTGGCCCGGGGGTTTGCTTCCAGAACATAAAGCCGGTCTTGGCTGTCAACAACAAACTGAATGTTCATAAGCCCCTTAATCTGCAGCGACCTGGCGATAGCTGCTGAAGCATCAGCAATCAGCTGCCTGACAGCAGGAGAAAGGCTTTGCGGCGGATAGACGGAGATACTGTCTCCCGAGTGGATCCCGGCCCGTTCTATATGCTCCATTATGCCGGGTATCAGTACATCCTGTCCGTCGCAAATCAGATCCACTTCCACTTCTTTGCCTGAGATATACTTATCCACCAGCACCGGATGATTCTGAGAAACCTGAACAGCGGCCTTGATGTAAGTTTTCAGCTCCTCATCGTTATAGACGATTTCCATGGCTCTTCCGCCCAGCACGTAGGAAGGACGAACCACAACCGGGTAGCCTGCCGAGTGTGCTATTCTCAGCGCATCTTTCAGGGAATGTGCAATGCCGCCGGGGGGATAGGTGATATTCAGGCTGTCCAGCAGCTTAATAAAGCGGTCGCGATCTTCTGCCTTGTCAATATTCTCAAAGGAGGTGCCCAGTATTCTGACTCCTATCTTATGAAGAGCTTCTGCCAGGTTAAGGGAGGTCTGCCCTCCGAACTGCACGATGACGCCCAGAGGCTGCTCCCTGTCGATAATATCAAGAACGCACTCCAGGGTAAGGGGCTCGAAGTAAAGCACATCGGAGATGTCAGAATCGGTACTGACCGTTTCCGGGTTGTTATTGATGATAATAGCCTCAATCCCCATTTCCCGCAGGGTTTTGACGCTGTGTACGCTGCAGTAGTCGAACTCGATTCCCTGACCGATTCGGATGGGGCCGGAGCCCAGTACGATTACCTTCTTGCGGCCGGAAGGAGTTGTTTCTTCAGATTCGGCGTAGGTGGAATACAGGCAGGGTGCAGCGGTTTCAAGCTCGCCAGTACAGGCATCCAGCAGCCGATAGGAGGGTTTGATGCCCCATTTCAGCCTGAGACTGCGAACCTCGTCTGCCCTGGAACCAATAAGTGAGGCAATGTAGGAATCGCCAAAACCGTACAGCTTGCAATCGAATAGGATTTTTCGGGAAAGTGAATCCTCTGTATGGGATTGCAGGGCTTTGCTTAAATCATTGATGTTCTTCAGCTTCTCAATGAAGTAGGGATCAATATTAGTGATTTCCTGGATCTCTTCCACCCTGTATCCCCGGTTCAAGGCCTCGGATACCACGAAGATTCTTTCATCATCTGGATTTTTAAGGGAGGCGCGGATTTCTTCGTCGGTCCAGGAGGCGATTTTTGCCATGCCCAGATGGTAGTCCAGCCTTACATCCAGGGAATCTATTGCCTTAAGCAGTGACTCCTCAAAGGTGCGGCCTATGGCCATCACTTCGCCGGTGGCCTTCATCTGGGTGCTTAGGGTCCGGTCTGCCGTAACAAACTTGTCAAAGGGCCACCTGGGCACCTTTGTCACGATATAGTCCATAACAGGCTCAGAACTTGCGGGGAAACCTCCGCCTGACCTGCATTCAATCTCATCCAGATTCAGCCCTATGGCTATCTTGCTGGCTACCCTGGCTATCGGGTAACCGGTTGCCTTGGAAGCCAGTGCACTGGAACGGCTTACCCGAGGATTCACTTCAATGACAAAATATTCACCGCTGGTTGGATGCAGTGCGAACTGAATATTGCATCCGCCCCGGATTTTTAGGGCACGGATGATTCTGCGGGAAGAATCACGCAGCATCTGATCTTCCTCTTTGGACAAGGTCTGACACGGAGCCGTCACTATGCTGTCCCCCGTATGTATTCCCACCGGATCCAGATTTTCCATATTGCAGACAACAACAAAATTGCCGGCATTGTCCTGTATCAGTTCATATTCGATTTCCTTCCATCCTGCAAGACTTTGCTCCAGCAGCACCTGATTAATCATGCTGTGCTTCAGTCCCCTGGAGATAAGTGTATTAAGCTCATCCGGGTTATGGGCTATTCCGCCGCCGGTACCGCCCAGGGTATAGGCAGGACGGATAATAAGGGGAAAGCCGGCTGTTTCTGCAAATGCAGACGCCTCCTCCCGGCTTCTGACTATGGTGCTGCCAGGTACCTTTTCGCCTATTGCTTCCATTGTCTGCTTAAACTTTTCCCGGTCTTCAGCATTTCGGATGGAATCAAGGGAAATCCCTAAGAGCTCAATGCCCAGTTCATCCAGTATGCCGTTTTCCTTAAGCTGGACAGCCATATTAAGCCCGGTCTGGCCTCCCATGGTGGAAAGGATACCGCCTGGACGCTCTCTTTTCAGAATCCTAATCATCATGTCCAGGGTAATGGGTTCAATATAAACTTTGTCTGCCATATCCTTATCGGTCATGATGGTGGCAGGATTGCTGTTTACCAGTACAACCTCCAGGCCTTCTTCCCGAAGGGCCTTGCAGGCCTGGGTTCCCGAATAGTCGAATTCAGCCGCCTGGCCGATAATGATGGGGCCGGAACCAATGACAAGTACTTTGTTCAAGTCTTTTCTTTTAGGCATAAGAGTGCTCCTTTTTGCAGGATGTCAGATAAGGATATCGGATTATGAAAGGGAAATCTGCTGAAAAATCTGCTGCAGGGCAGAGAGCAGCTGCTGGATTTCCATTTCCGTAATTATTAACGGAGGAACAAATCTCAGGGTATTCTGACCGGCACAATTTATCAAAAATCCCTTTTCCAGTGCCATGCCTACAACTTTCTTTCCCTGGATGCCCTGATCCAGTTCCATTCCCAGCATAAGGCCGCAGCCCCTAACTTCCTTAACAAAGGCAAATTCCTCTTTCAGTTTATTAAGGCCGTCTTTGAGCAGCCTGCCCTTTTCAGCAGCCTTATCAAGGAATCCATTCTCCGTAATGGTTTCTGTTACAGCCAAGGCAGCACTGCAGGAGAGAGGATTGCCTCCGAAGGTGGAGCCATGGCTGCCGGGCTCAAAGGTATCAGCAGCAGCTCCCCTTGCAATGACTGCTCCTATTGGGATGCCGCCGCCCAAACCCTTGGCAAGGGTAACTATGTCCGGTTCAATCCCATAATGCTCATAAGCAAAAAGTTTTCCTGTCCTTCCCATACCGGTCTGTACCTCATCAACAATTAACAGCAGTCCTTTTTCCCTGCACAGGGCTTCAAGCCCCCGGATATATTCCTCTGTACCCTGGATGACTCCGCCTTCGCCCTGAATAACTTCAATCATGATAGCAGCTGTTTCGTCACTTATGGATTCTTTTGCTGCATTGAGATCATTGTAGGTCAGATACTTAAAGCCGCCGGGCATGGGGGAGAAGGGCTTCTGATATTTCTCCTGACCGGTGGCGGCAAGGGCTGCCAGGGTCCTGCCGTGAAAGGAATTCAATGCAGTCAGGATTTCACCTTTATGAGCACCTCTGTCATAAAAGTATTTTCGTGCCAGCTTGATGGCGGCTTCGTTTGCCTCAGCTCCGCTGTTACAGAAAAATACCTTTCCGCCCTTATTGGCCTGAGACAAAAGCTTTGCCAGCTTTGCCTGGGCCTCAATATAAAAGAGGTTGGAACAGTGAAGCAGGCGTTCAGCCTGTGACTTTATGGCTGCAGTCAGCTTCGGATGACCGTATCCCAGTGAATTGACGGCGATACCGGCAAGGAAGTCAATATAGGTCCTGCCCTCTGAATCATAAAGCACCGAGCCCTTCCCATGGGTAAACTGAACCGGTGTTCTGCTGCCAAAGGTATTCATATGGTACATCTGATCCAATAGTATTGTTTCCTGAAGCGTCAATTTAGCTCTCTCCCATCCACATGTCTTTATAAATATAAAATAAAAGGGCATTTTGTATTCATCTGCTTCTGCGGATATAAAACAGGTTGTTACATCTGGTGCGTCAGTTTCTGATTACTTTTTATGATTCATAATTATACAATACAATGAATAATAATACAATACAAAATATAAAAAAAAAGATCGGCTTTGCTTGGTCTTTTTTTGAAGCATCATATATTGGCAGCTTAGTATCTTCGTTATGACACTTTGTAAGTAAGGTAAGCGTCAAATAGACCGGTACATGGAAT
>DUOA01000047.1 GCA_012839095.1 Clostridiales bacterium | reverse complement strand
TTAATTCCCGGCTTTCAGCCTTCATAATATCCTGTAATACTGTATAATAGAAATATAGATAACAGTGCACTGCACGAAGGAAGAAGATTTAAGAAAAATACCACTCGGCCGGATGCCTTTTGGCACCAATGGCGTGGATGAAAGGGGAAAGAAAGTGGAAAACATAAGACAAAGGGTTATGGATTTCCTGAAAAGGAACGATATGGACTACGAGAGAATAGATATCAGAAAGGAATGTGAGCTCTTTCTGGATGATATGCAAAAGGGATTGGAAGGAGAGCCGGGTTACCTTGACATGCTGCCCACCTATATTCCAATGAACGATGATATTCCCTCCAACGAGAATGTGATCGTAATGGATGCGGGCGGCACCAATTTTCGAGTAGCCCTGGTATATTTTGACGACAATAAAAAGCCTGTAATCAGTGATTTTGCAAATTATTCCATGCCCAAGGGCGAAGTCAGCAGGAATGAATTCCTGCAGGCCGTAGTGGACTACTTGAGGCCTGTGGTGAACAAAAGCAACAAAATTGGTTTTTGTTTTTCCTATCCTATAGAAATCCAGCCTGACGGCGATGGAATACCCCTCAGGTTCAGCAAGGAAATCGATATTAACGGTTTGGTGGGTGAGCCTGTAGGTGCCTGGATCTTAAGAACACTCAGGGATGCAGGCTATACAGAAGAGAAGAAAATTGTTCTGCTGAACGATACAGTGTCCACCTTGCTGGGAGGCAAAGCCGCCTATGGCGACAGACACTATGACAGCTTTATAGGTTTCATACTGGGTACAGGCACTAATACCTGCTATATTGAAAAGGGTTCCAATATAACCAAGCTTGCAGAATCAGGAAAACAGTATGAGAGCATGCTCATAAACATGGAATCAGGTGCCTACAGAAGATCTCCTTCCGGAAAAATGGATGAAGAGTTCAACCTTTCCACCAGCAACCCGGATGACTCCCTCTTTGAAAAGAAAATTTCCGGAGCCTATCTGGGAGGCCTGGCAGGGGTGGTACTAAAGTATGCCGTAGAGGAGGAGGGTCTGTTTTCCCAGGCCTTCAGGGAAGAATTCCTGAAGGTGAATGAACTGACCACCATAGACTTTAACTATTTCCTGCGCTGGCCCTTCGGGGATAACCTGCTGGCCCAAATCTGCAGCAGAACCGGACAGCAGGATCGCATCACCCTCTACCATCTGTTTGACTGTCTGGTAGAACGGGCGGCCAGGCTGGTAGCCGTCAACCTTATCTCCGTTGTTGTAAAAACCGGCAAGGGTAAGGATCCCAGCCGTCCCGTCTGCATAACAGCGGACGGTTCCTCCTTTTACAAACTTAAGAACTTCAAACGGAAGCTGGAGTATTATCTGGAGGAATATCTGATCAAGGATTTGGGGCTCCATTATGAGTTTGTGGAAGTGGAGAATGCCAATCTGACCGGTTCTGCCATTGCAGCTCTTGCCAAGCTGAGCTGAGGCAGGCAGCTACATTACCGGCCATGAATGCAAACAGGATAGATTCAGGTCAATAATTACCTGAGTTCTATCCTGTTTCTGTTCTGCTCTGTTTCTGGTTAAGTCAGAAACTGCGTCCGCCGCCTCCGTGGCTTCGACCGCTGCTGCTTCTGTGAACGCTGCTTCTTGATCCGCTGCTGCCGCCGCTCTTATTGGAGCTGTTGTCGGCAATGCGAACCCGGGTTACGGTCTGGTGGATGAAATCATCCCGCTTTTCAGTAAGATGGAAGGAACCGCTTTGTTCGTACGTATGGCCTGAAACGGTAAGCTTTCCCTTGTTGCCGGCTGAAGCGATGATGGTTGCTATAAGAGATACTGCCACAGCAATAATATATACCATAGGAATTGTCATCAAGTTAACTGCCCTCTGCCAATAGCCGGGTGAGCTGCCGGCAGGCGCTGACGGAGTCTGTGGTATATACTCCTGATGCGGATCATCTTCATCAATACGATGCTGATCTTGCGGTACGCCTGATTGGGCATACCTTTTTACTTCACTGATAAATGCCATACAGGCATCAAAGTGGTTCCCTTCAGTAAGGCGGGGGGCAATCTCATCCAGCATGTTTTCTATCCTGCTGTCGGTAAAGATATCTATAGCCTTTCCTGTGGTCGATATCCAGATTTCCCTCTGACCCATATTTATAAGCAGAAGCAGGCCCGAAGCATCACTCCCCACGCCATAATCGTTGTAGTCATAATAATCATCGGCAAAGTCCCTGGAGGATTTGCCCTCTGTATCATCCGTAATCACAATAACAATATCCAGATCATAGGCTTGAACGGCTTTTTCAATTTCAGCCTGGATCCTGCCTTCTTCCTCTGCATCCAGGTATCCTGATTCATCCTTCACATTATGGGCAGACGAAGCTGAGACATCTGCCGGAGCTGCTGCGGAAAGAAGGAGGAGGGCAAAGAGAAGGCAGCAGAGAATAAGGGTTTTACTGCGATATGAGTCAGCCAAAAAAAGCACCTCCAAATACAGCAAGCAGCCAGACAGCTGCAAATATCAAACCGGCAAAGCTGAGCTGCTTCCATCTGCTGATGGGAGTCTCACCCGCTACCTTGCCTGTCTGGCCATTGACCATGAAAAGATGTTCCCTGTCCTTATATTTGTTTACCAGCAGATATACCGGCAGGAGTGCATAGTTTTCCTCGCATTCCTCCAGCATCACATTACTGTCGGTGTCCCGGTAGCTGGTGTAACCTGCGATGGTATCCCTGAGGCGTTTTTCCGTATACTGGGCTACCCGCCTTTTTACTGTGGTTTTGGCTTCTTCCGATTCAACATCATATTTTTCGGCCATAAAGCCTGACATATACTGCATGGAAAAATCAGTCATATCCTTGTAATGGTAGGGCTCCATTAACTGCATGAGCGTATCGTCCAGCTTCTGAGATGCATCCACCGGCACCTTTTTATACTCTATGGTGCCCCGGCGTACTACCTGGAAATGCTGGGTACGGGTATAGCGGTACTGGCCCTGCACCCAGTGAGTGACGCGTATGCCCTTGCCCCGCACTGTTCCATTGGTCTTGCAGTCAAACAGCCAGAAGGGGGCATATACCCCGGTAATCTTATCGATCTCTTCCTGGTACTTGAATTCGCTGGGTGCGAACAGCCGTCTGCTGATCCATTTCCGATACAGTTCCATGGCCTGATCCTTGGTCAGGAAAAAGGGAATAAGATACCTCGGCTTGAATCTTCCTGAAAACCGGGACTTGATAATGGTTGGATTTTTGCAGTAAAGACAAAAGGTGGCGGATGTGGTACTGTCGGCAAGCAAATCTGCACCGCAGCTGTCGCAGTGATATAAGTCCAGTTCCGGTGTATCCTCATCTTCCGTCTTCGGAGGCGGATGTACCGCATCCAGCTCTTCCTTGGAAAACATGCTGAAGCAATAGTTACACTTCCATTGCTGGGAAGGCGGATCAAATTCCAGCCCGGCTTTGCAATTCAGACACTTATACTGGAGGGCTCCCATTTATGTCACCTCTGATCATTTGAATCATCGGGTTTCTTGCTGCCGCATTTCGAGCAGAAATTGCCTTCCGAGGAATTACCGCACTGACTGCAGGTCCATTTTCCGTCATCAGGCTTCGCCTTGCCGCAATTGGGGCAGAAAAGACCGTCTGAAGAATGACCACAGGAGCATTTCCATACCTCTTCACTGCTTTTCGGTGCAGGTTTTTTACCCCCGCATTTTGAGCAGAAATTGGCTTCCTCATCCATCTTGTTTCCGCAGGTACAGGTCCAGAAGGATACAGGCGGTGTCGGCGCACCGGCTGAGGCGTTTTGTGCCTGCTGCTGATTCGGAACCTGCTGTCCGGGCATTGCACCCATGCCTCCGGCAACGTTCATTCCCATTGTCATGCCTGCAAAGCCCAGCATGGCCCCGCCTTCGTTGGAACCGGCTGCTTCCAGCCCGGAAGCGATGCTGCCTGTCATGCGGGCTGCTCTTGCATTGGGATCGAAGAGGATGGAATCCTTTGCATACTGCTCCAGCAGCTGATTGGTCTTATCATCAAAGGAGATACCGGCAATTCCTACGCTTTGAATGAAGAAACCTCTCTTGGCCAGCCATTCCTGATCCAGGACATCTGCCATGTACTGGCCCAGTTCCATTGTCTTCATGGGGATATCCGATACCAGTACTCCGTCCCTGGATAGATTGGCCAGGGCTGTGGTATAGGCCATCAAAAACTCATTCAGGTATTGTTCTGCCAGGTCTGTCAGTTCCAGATTGGATTTCCCGGATTTACTGCATACCTCGGTATAGAAGAGCAGAGGATCAGCCACCTTTATTGAATAGGTGCCGAAGGAGGTTACCTTGCAGGGAACCACTCTGCCGGGCACCAGCACCCTGTCGGTGTAGGAAACGGGATTGCGTGTGCCGAAACGGATGTCGGGGATCTCCTGCTTGTTGATATAGATGACCTGCTGTTTTACGGGAGTGGTCCCGCCGAATTTGAAACGCTCCCAGGAATCCTTAAGGGTATTTCTGAGCCCGCCGGGGCGCTGTATGGCTGTCCGCCCTGTATTGTGGTATCCGGGAAGCTCAGTCCCCTCATCCGACTGAAAGAATATGGAGGGTGCCCTTGAATTGTCTACCTGCCAGTATCCGGGTTCATCCGTTGCTGATATGACCTTTCCTCCGTCTACCAGAAGCATGAATACATTCTCCGGAACATGGATGATGGAACCGTTGGAAATAACATCTTCAGTCCGCCGGCGGTTGGAGCTTCGCCTGTCATTTTTCCGAACCAGAGTTCCGTATGTGGCTATGACACTGTTGTCCATTTTCGCCGGTTCTATGGTTTCCAGCCATTGATCGGCAAGTGCACCGCCTACCGCGCCTGCTGCAGCTTTTATAATACCCATTTTCTCTTCTCCCTTCTGAATTCTGATCATCATTCTGATCATTCCACCAGTGTCAGTTAATAGTTTGTGAAACTATACATTATCATTATAATCTATGCTTTTACCGTCATAACAATTATATTTGATTTTTTAGTATAATGCTATAGTATTCATTCATATATTGATTTACACAAACTGTAAACTGGTGATTTTTGGTGATGC
>DUOA01000046.1 GCA_012839095.1 Clostridiales bacterium | reverse complement strand
TTAAACCTCATAATGGACGCTTACAGGAAAAAGCATCCTGAAGAATACGAATTGATAACCTTGACTCCGGAAGATAGGGATAAGGTTGAAGAAGATTTATTAACTGGTACATGATTCTTTTGCACAGTAACAGTAATATGAAATTTGACATGGGAGGTGTACCAAGTGAAGATAGTTCCGGGCGATAAAGTTATTTATAAGTTTTCACCAAGTATGAAAGCAGTAACAACTGTTTCAGCAGGCGATACGATTAAAGTAGAAACCAATGATTGTTTTTTTCAGCAGGTAACCAGTGAGGAACAGATCTTGACTGAAATTGATTATGACAGATTGAATCCAGCTACGGGACCCATATATGTGGAAGGTGCTGAACCTGGTGACCTATTGAAAGTAAAAATTGTCAGCATAGATGTTAAAGATAAAGGAGTAGCAGCAGTTGTTCCAAATGAAGGCGTCCTTGGAGACCAGGTTACCAAGCCCATAATCAGGGTACTAAATATCGAAAACGGGCACGCTGAATTCCATGGGGTCAAGCTGCCAATCAGACCGATGATTGGCGTTATAGGGGTTGCACCATCTGATGAAGAGGGACAATGGGCAACTGACAGCCCATGGAAGCACGGCGGCAATATGGATACCACGGATATCAAAGCTGGTTCCACATTATACCTTCCGGTTAAACAGGAAGGCGCTTTATTAGCATTAGGCGATTGTCACGCTATTATGGGAGACGGTGAGATTTGTTTCACAGGACTGGAAGTTCCTGCAGAGGTTGTTCTTGAAGTAGATTTGATAAAAGGAAAAGCAACCAAATGGCCTTTGGTGGAGACCGATGAATATACCATGGTTATTGCTTCAGGAGATGATCTGGATGCGGCAGTATATGAAGCAGCTTCTCAAGCTGTAAATCATATTAAAGACAGTCTGGGGATAGAGTGGGAAGATGCTTATATTATGGCAAGCCTATCGGTTGATTTGAAAATATCACAGGTAGTGGATCCCAAGATTACTGCAAGAGCAGCAATTCCCAAGTATGTGATACCTACGCAGAAGCTGATAGAGTCCGTGTAAAGGTAAAGTTAAAGGGCTGGTTCAAAAAAACCGGCCCTTTTTTTGATCGCGCTTCCGATATGAAGCGTGGAATAAAAACTTTTTTATGATATAATTTATAGGATCTCATCTTGCATGTTTTGTGAATTTATCTGGAAATGTGTAATTTCAAAGGAGTATTACATATGGCCGGATAGCGAGCTTGATCGGATGTGCCAACAACTCACGGCTTGTTGGAAAAGTTCTGAGTATGGCTCAGCGTTATGGCAGCTATCCATGTCACAGAGTAGTGAATTATTCCGGCAGGCTGGCACCTGGGTGGCTTGAGCAAAAGATGCTGTTGCAGAACGAAGGTGTCCGCATGAAGGATGGAACACATGTGGATTTGAAAAGGCATCAATGGAATTGCTTATAATTCTGATAAAGAATATTTGTGATGGATTACAGCTATACTTAAATACTTTATTTATAGTTGTTATATGATAAAATAGATAAGTAAAAAACCAAATAATTGGAATGATTGGAAAAGGTGATGCATTTGAAAAAACAGTTTATTTACGTCTTAAAGCTGATACCGGCTTTATTGGATGAGAAGAATTGGACTGAAAAGGAAGAAACAATTGTAAAAAGACATTAAAAACACTGATCGGCACATATCGGGGGTAATTGCTTATTCCGTTTTTTACTGGACATACATTACGTAATAAAATACAGGAAAACTATTGAGAGGTAAGAAGATGAAGAGTATTTGTCATATTTGCAGCAATCATGTTGATAAAAACACCTCATGCAATAGGTGTGGAGCACTTGTTTTATCTTCAGGAATTGGAGCTTTATTAATCAGACGATTTACAAAAAATCAGCGTCTGATTAATCGCCTTACAACCAATGGAATAATAACGATAGGAGAATTTACTGCTGCATACGAGAAAAACCACCTTATTAAAATTCGCAGCGTAGGAAGAAAGAAACTGCAAGAGTTCACCGAGTTATACAGGGACATTAATACATGGCTGCTGGAGTGGAAAGAACAGAATCAGAATATTAGTGATACAGAATCCATAGCTATAGAGAGTGTCTTTCATGAGAACATATTTAACATGTTCAGGGAGCACTGCATAGATAACGAAATATATACTATAGGAGACCTCAAGGGGTTCGATTTTGACAGCCTTCTTAATATATTCGGATTTGGACATGGAAAACTTCAAAAAGTACGAGATAAATATAGTGAAACAATTTCCGGAATAAAAAAGGCGGAAACTGGTATAGATGATAATTCAATTCAAGCAGAAATCATGGAAGAGTACAGCTCACTGATCATTGAAGATGCTTTTCATGAAAACATCTTCAAATTGTTCAGAAGATATTGCGAGTATAACAATATATGTACTATCGGTGATTTGAGTAAGTTTGATTTCAGTTGCCTGATGAACATACCTGGATTTGGTGTAGGTAAACTTGATAAGGTACGCAGCAGGTATAAAGATATCCTGTCCGGGAACTGGGCATATGATGAAGCAAGTAGTTATAGCGCTCAGCAATCAGGACCATTGCATGCGCATTATTCACTTGGGTTTATTCATGAAACAAATAGAAGACTGCCTGTTGACGTACTAACCAACATTGGTATATCCAACCAATTAGTGTGTAAGCTTCGGGATGAGGGTTATGATAACCTATCAGAGTTGGCTGAGGAACCTGATCATGTTATCAAGGAACATATAGGTGTCAGATACCATAAGATACTTTGTAAAAGGCTTGGAAGTCTCAGGCTGCCACTGGAAGAATTCGCTGAACATGTATTTGAGACATACAAAGATACAAGAGAATATGAATATTACAAAAAGAGGGCCAGTGGGCAGACATTCCAGGAAATAGCAGATTACTATGAGCTTTCCCGCGAAAGAATCAGACAGATCTGTTCCAAATTTGAGCAGCAGATTATGCCCATATGCTGCGAACTGGCCTTTAAAGTGATTAAGGACCAAGGGATCTCATACGCTAAGGAAGAGGATATAATAAGCGCGATTAAAAGCCGTTCATATGACGATGTACTAATTTATAACCTTAAAAATTGTGATAGACTGGAGTTTATAGAATTTGCTAACATATTTATAAAGAAGCAAGTATAACATCAGATGTAATAGCAGGCTTCTGCTATTATATTCGTTGGTTATTATGGTTTATTAAAAGAAAGCAGAGTCTGAGTATGAAAAAGAAATGGAGCAACCATATAAGGATTTTTATTTGCATTTTTGTTATATGTGCTATTGCACTATATGGAGTATGGCGGATATGGCTCGATCCTTACCGGGGAACGGTAAGATCGTTTGAGCAATCCAAGAAGCTTGATACCGTCCTTACCGGAATGCAGGCTGCAGAGGATTTGAAGTTTATAGTCGATCGCCTGAGGGAACGCCATCCGGCTTGTATATCCGGCCTGCCTGAGGCGGTTCAGATTGCATATGAGCAGGAGTATGCAGAACTCTCCGAATCGACAGAGCTTACAGCCCTGTCGCTGTGGCAAAGTGCTTCTCGGGTTCTTGCATACCTTGGCGACGCCCATACAACAGTACGGGCGTACTATGAGGATACAAAAAGTCTGCCTTTACTATTTTCATGGGAAGGGCAGCGCTTGATTTTCTCAGGTGGTGAATATGACGGTTATACTGTTAAAAAGATAAGCGGTGTTTCGGTTGACCGGCTTTACCAACGATTCCAGGATCAATATTCCTATGAGCTTGACGCCTGGGCTCGTCATTCTTTTGCCTCGCGCATCAATCGCAGCGATTACCTTGCTTTTGTAGGAATAAGCGCAGAGCGGGAGGTTGAGATATCTCTGGAGCGGCAAAATAATGGACGCGTCATCAATAAGGCTTTTACACTAGAGGAGAATACAACAACTTTACCGGTAGAAACGGAGCCCTTCTATGACTATTCTATAGATAAAGAATCCGGCATCGGTATTTTCACCCTTCGTCAATGCATCTATGACAAAACCTACAAGACTGCGTTGAAAAATTTCTTCACATCTGTGCTGGATGGAGGGGTTCACAGTGTTATCCTTGACCTGAGAGGCAATTCCGGCGGTAATTCACTGGTTGCCAACGAGTTTATTCGTTACCTTCCAGTGGAGAGTTATGAAGTAGGAAGTTCCAATGTGCGTTTCGGCCCGGTTATATGGAAAAACCAAACAAGGCAGCTGAAAAATCAGCAAGCTGAGTATATGTTTTCGGGAGATGTATATGTACTGACCGGCACGGACAGTTTTAGCGCAGCTATGGACTTTGCGACGCTGCTTTCGGATAACGGATTATGTACGGTGGTTGGAGAGATTCCTGGAAATATGCCCTCTTCCTACGGAGATATCCTGTATTTTCAGACGCCGAACGCACGGCTTGCCTTCACCGTGTCCTACAAGTATTTTATACGGCCAGACGCAACCAAGTCCGATCTGCCGCTTCTTCCGGATCTACAGGTTCCCGCTCGTGACGCTATGGAGGAAACATTGCGCCTGATTCATAAGAAATAAAATAAATGCAAGGGAGAAACCTGGAAGAGTTTATGGTATGAAGTAAACCTTATATAGCATTAATATTTGGGAGGAGATTTTAGCCATGATGAGAAAGGTAAAAGTGGAAAATGGCTTTATCCAAGGCCTGCCGGCAGCAGATCCGAGGATAACAGCCTTTAAGGGCATTCCCTTTGCTGCACCGCCTGTTGGTGAAAATCGATGGCGTGCTCCCCAACCTGCAGATGACTGGGAAGGTACTCTACAAGCTTTTGCGTTTGCTCCGATATCCATGCAGGCAACACCAGGGCTGAGCAAGAATGACTTCTATGCCCGGGAATGGCATGTGGATCCAAATATTCCGATGGATGAGGATAATCTTTATCTGAATGTCTGGACACCGGCATGCAGCAGCGATGAAAAGCTTCCGGTTTTTGTATGGTTTTTCGGCGGGGGTTTTCAGTATGGTTATACATCGGAGATGGAATTTGATGGAGAACGGATTGCCCGCAGGGGAATAGTTGTAGTAACGGTCAATTATCGCTTGAATATTTTCGGCTTTTTATGCCATCCTGAAATAACAGCGGAAGCACCTGATGCTCCGGCTAACTTCGGTCTTTTGGATCAGCGTGCCGGCATTCAATGGGTAAGGCACAACATTGCAGCGTTTGGCGGTGATCCGGATAATATTACAATTGGAGGACAGTCTGCCGGTGGAGGAAGTGTAATGCATCAGCTGACTTCACCTCAAAATGAGGGGCTGTTTCAGAAGGCAATAGTACAAAGCGGAATCTTTACCGGCGTTTACAAGAATCATCGTATACCGGGAAGCGGAAAAGCCTTATCCGAAGCAGAACAGGCCGGAGTTAAATTCTTTGAATTTTTAGGAGTAAGTTCCCTTGCGGAAGCGCGCAGCCTGGATGCTGAGTACATTCGCATCAAAGCTTTGGAATACAGGGCATATTGGAGTCCCGTCATAGATAATCGATTCATCCTGGGAGATGCCTTTAGGCTTTTCATTGAAAACAAGCGTTTGATGGTACCAGTGCTTTTAGGTCACACATCGTCTGAGTTCTACAGTTTTCCGGAGGTTAAAACCATAGATGAGTTTAAAGAAATGGCCTCAGAAATGTTTGGCGATGATGCTGATGAATTTCTAAAGCTATGTGGAGCTGAATCGGGCAGTATAGAAGAGGTAATAAAGAGAGCCTCTGTAAGAGTCATTGAATATGCAATACGTGTTGCTGGTCAGGCTAACTTTGATACAGGTGCCAATACACCGCTGTATTACTATAATTTTGACGCTGAGATACCGGGCTGGGATAATCCAGGAACATTTCATTCAGCAGATCTGTGGTTTTTCTTCGAGACACTTGCCAAGTGTTGGAGGCCATTTGTAGGCAAGCACTATGATCTTGCAAGAATGATGTGCAACTACTGGGCAAACTTTATCCGTTCCGGAGACCCCAATGGAAAGGACTCAACAGGCGAAGATATGCCGCATTGGGAGCCTTATACCCCTGAGAATCCGTATGCCATGGTATTTGGTGACAAACCCGAGTATGTAAGAGAACAGCCCGATGACCTTATGAAGTTCTTTGTAAAAAGATATTTCATAGCAAATAAATGAACTTCAAAACCTTTTTCATAGACTCATATAAATTTATGTTAATAAAATGCATTAATTAGGAGTGCTAAAATTTCTGATAAGTTAATACATAGGCAATACCTATTAAAAATATTATATAATTATATTTTACAATATACAGCTTAAGTAATATGATATAAGTAAAGTAGACCAACCACAAGGAATGAATAAGATGTATATTGTATTCAAAAGTAGAAAATTTAACAATCACTATGGAAGCAGAAACTTAAGAACAGCAGCAAAAGTATTTTCTGTGCTGCTTATAGTAAGCTTGCTTGCACAAGTGCTTACAGGATGTATAACGCAGTCAGATTCTATGGCCGATGATGAATCAAAGGTTGATATTGTATCTGATTCTGATGATGTAACTAATGTAGGTGACGAATATTATTACAGCTTTACAGATTCTTTGGGGAATACCGTTAATTTGAATGAAAAGCCTCAGAGGGTAGTATCTCTTGTTGGCTCCTATGCTGAAACTTGGATTTTGGCTGGAGGGGAACTGGTTGGGGTAACAGATGATGTAATTAGTCAAAGAAACATGGATCTGCCTCCGGAGACTAAAATAGTTGGAACTATTAAAGATCCAAATCTGGAAGAAGTAATAGCCCTCTCCCCGGATTTTGTTCTGCTTTCCCCTGATGTAGAAAACCATGTGAAGATTTCAGAAACCCTCGAAAAATCCGATATATGTCATGCATTTTTTAAGGTAGAACATTTCGAGGAATATCTGGATATGCTTAAGGTATGCACAGATATGACAGGAAATCAGGAGTTATACGAAAAAAATGGATTAGCGGTAGAGGAACAAATTGAAGAAGTTCTGTCAAGGACCCAAAATCAGAATAATCCTAAAATTTTATTTATACGTGCGTTTTCCAGCGGGGCTAAGGCTAAAGATGATGATAATTTTGCCTGCAGAATTCTGGATGAATTAGGGACTGAAAATATAGCTTCAAAGCATGAGACTTTATTAGAAGATTTAAGCATTGAAGAAATTATTCTGGAAGATCCGGATTATATTTTTGTAGTAACAATGGGAGACAGCGAAAAGGCAATACAAGCCTTAAAGGATGGGATAGAAAAAAATCCGGCCTGGAAGGATTTATCGGCAGTCAAAAATGATAGGTATATAGTTCTTCCAAAGGAGCTATTCCACTACAAACCTAACGCACGATGGGGAGAAAGCTATGAGTATATTGCAAAAATATTATTCCCGGGTGAATTTGAGTAAAAACAGCAAAAGCTATAACGTCACCGTTATAGCTTTTCTTACAATTATACTGTTGGTTGGAGTATTTTTGAGCATAAGTATAGGCTCTGCAAAAATATCTTTATCTGCAATTATCTCAGCAATGATGCAGAGAGATCATAGCTCTGACATCTACAGAATTATTAGTTATGTAAGAATACCCAGAACAGCAGCAGCAGTTCTGGTAGGCTGTGCTCTGTCTGTATCGGGGGCAATACTGCAGTCGGTACTTAACAATTCTCTGGCAAGCCCCAGTATTATTGGTGTGAATTCCGGAGCAGGATTGTTTTTCGTATTAACAGCGGCATTTTTTCCAACAAGCATCTATTTATCAACTATAGCTGCTTTCGCTGGTGCAATTCTGGCTGTATTCCTGGTTTATTTCATTGCTAAAAAAACAGGCGCATCCAGGATGGCAATTGTTTTATCCGGTGTTGCTGTTTCCAGCTTTATAGGAGCGATAACTGATACAATATTAACTCTGAAGCCAGATACATTGATAGCTCGCGCTGCATTTATTATTGGTGGTTTTTCCGGCGTTACAATGGGTAGGGTTGCCTTTGCCGGTTTACTTATTATTTTTGCCTTCATTATTGCCTTAATTCTAAGTTATGATATGAATGTCCTGGCTTTAGGAGATGAAAGTGCCAGGTCTTTAGGTTTAGATGTAGTTAGTATTCGTTTCTTCAGTTTAACTATCGCCGCTGTATTGGCAGGAAGCGCCATAAGTTTTGCGGGCCTGATAGGATTTGTTGGCCTGATTGTTCCTCATGCATCAAGATTTTTAGTGGGGCATGATAATAGGATACTGCTTCCAGTGTCGGCACTCATAGGGAGCATTTTTACTTTGCTGTGTGACCTGCTGGCACGGGTGCTGTTTGCGCCTTATGAAATCCCTGTTGGAATTATTATGTCATTCCTGGGAGGTCCATTCTTTATTTATCTGCTAATAAAGCGCAGGAGAGGTCAGCTATATGATTGAATTAATAAATGTATCTTCAGGATATAATAAAATAGAAATCATAAAGAACATTAATATTGCTATCGAAGAAGGCAGTATTAATGCTATTATTGGAAAAAACGGCTGCGGAAAAACTACCTTATTAAGAACAGCATCAAATTTGTTAAAACCCTTACGTGGGGAAATTAAGATAGGCGGCAAAGACATTACTGGTTTTACCAATAAGGAACTTGCAAAGAAAATTTCCTTTTTGCCACAGCTTAGAAGCGTGCCGGACATAACTGTTTATAATTTGGTGATGCACGGCAGATACCCCTATCTGGGATTTTCACGTACTCCACAGAGACAGGACAAAAAAATTGTTGAAAAAGCCATTAAGAATATGAATCTGGAGAAATATATCAATAAAAATGTTAAGGAGCTTTCCGGCGGAGAGCGTCAAAAGGTCTATCTTGCAATGGTTTTAGCGCAGAATACAGATATTATATTTTTAGATGAACCGACTACTTATCTGGATATTAATCATCAGCTTGAGATTTTGGAAATAATAAAAAAGCTGAAACAGATGGGCAAAACCATAGTTATGGTGCTTCATGATTTAGGCAATGCGCTTTCCTATTCGGATAAGATTTGTTTAATGGAAAAAGGAGAGATCGCCATATACGATACACCACAAACTGTATTTAAGAGCAGAGAGATTGACAGAGTGTTTAACATTTTATCTGCACAGGTGGCAGCAGGTGATGAAGCAAAGAGGCAGTATGTGTTCTGTTTAAGATAGAATATCAGTTCCATATAAAATATGAAATAAAAAGGCTTTCATTACTTCGAAATCAAAGCCGATACAATAACCGAAAGTAATGAAAGCCTTTTTCTAGTTAATCAGCCTACATATGAGGCAAAAAGGCTGATAAATAAAAACGATGAAGCAAAAATGGCAAGCCAGGTGCAACCGCCGAGTATAATAGGCTTAATTCCTTTTGTAATCAGATCTTTGAACCGTATTTTAAAGCCAACACCGGCTAAGGCAGTGGTATTTAAGAATTTGTAGCCATTTTTGAAGAAGCTTGGTGCGCCGTCTATATTTTGAAAAGCTCCTAAGGTATTTAGGACTGCCATGAAAATAAATATAAGAATAAACCATGGAAACACATTAATAACGGTTTGGCCGACAGACAACTTTTGTGCAGTACCGGAATTATTCACTTTGGTTTCTTTTCTGAATGTGACGATAGTAAAAAATACTGCCACTGCAATAAGCATTGTAATTCTTGTAAGCTTAACTGTTATTGCTAAGTTAAGATCAATATTGTTCAATACATTATAGGTAGCTTCTGCCGCTGCAACACTTGATGTGTCGTTAATTGCAGTACCGGCAAGAAATCCGAATTGATTCGGGGTTAATCCAAGGAAGGTTGCCAAATATGGGTAAGCCAGGGCTCCGAATATATCAAATAAGAAAATTGCTGTCATGGCATAAGCTATTTCAGTTTCTTTTGCCTTGATTATAGATGCCAGGGTAGCAATAGCAGTACCACCGCAAATAGATGTACCTCCGCCCACTAAAGTACTGGTATTTACAGATACCTGCAGCTTTCTTCCAATGAGATACGCAACACTGAAGGCAATGATTATATTGACAACAACAAGGGGAAGGGCCTTTCCGCCGTAGCCTAAGATTTCTTTAAAATTTAAGGTGGCACCAGCCAGTAGAATACCAAGACTTAAGAACTTTTTTCCTACAAAGCTAGTACCTGCTTTGAAATCCTTATTTATAGCAGGCAGCAAATTAACAATAGCGATGCTTATAAACAGGCCAATCATGGGTGCGCCAACAAACTTTTGCACTTTTCCCAGGCAGGTTGCCGCAATGGCAATAACAATACATACAGCAACAGCAAAGTATTTATTTAGGTTTAAAACCGTAGGTGATTTTGTACTAATATTTTTGCTCATCATCATAAGTCCCTTTCATAGCAGTAAGATTGTTTGTTATTTAACTAACAAAGGTTTTCAAAAAAATAAAGTATATTGGAGGGAAATATCCTGATAATGTCAGTGCTCAGGAAGGAGGCATTGAAAGCTTTCTTCCTGAGCATTACTGACAGGATTCTAGATACCAGAAATATAAAATTCAATTAAAGAATAAACTAACAGGTAGCTCCTCCTGCAAGGTGAAGCTGTGCGTCCAGAATTTCCTGTTTTCTGTCCATCAGGTCATCTGATAATAACTGAGCTTCCACATCTTCAAAGCCTATTCTTTTAATGGTTTGTGCGAAACGTTCTCCGGTTTTTCCCTGTTCCCTGTATAGAAGAACAGCCTTTTCTACTACGTCCAGAGCTTCTTCTTTACTGGTAAAGATTTTACGAATGGGTATTCCATGAGCAACCCGTTTTCCCCACATTCCGCCCAAGTATATCTTATAGCCCATCTGGCCGTCTTCAATAGCATCAAAGTGGCATTTACCAATACAGCGTCCACAGTTGTTGCATTCATCTTCATTTATTTCGAGAATGCCGTCTACAACTTTAGCTACGCCTATCGGGCAAGCCTCTTCCACAAAACATCTCCTGCATCCATTACATAGATCCTCATCATAAATAGGTATCATTTGTCCTACTATTCCTAAGTCGTTTAAATCAGGTTTTACACAGCTATTCGGGCAGCCTCCCACAGCAATTTTGAATTTGTGAGGAAGTTTTACATCCGCATATCCATTGTAAAATCTTTCATGAATCTCTTCGGAAAGTCCAAAAGTATCTATCAGGCCGTACTGACATGTAGTGCCTTTGCAGGATACAACAGGACGTACCTTTGAACCGGTACCACCGGTTTCAAGACCTTCCTTTGCAAGATATGCTCTGAAATCCTCAATCTTTTCATAAGGAATTCCCTGAACTTCTATAGTTAACCTGGAAGTGAAAGTTACTATACCATTACCGAACAGTTCAGCTGCCTCTGCTATACACTTATTTTGAGCTGCTGTTATTTTTCCGTTTACTGTAATAATTCTTCCTGAGAAGTTATCAGTTCCTTTGTTGACCAGAAAGCCCAATGCTTTTACTCTTTTTACATCTTCCGGACTTACAGTTAAAGTTGGCATAATTAATATCCTCCATTTTATAAATATTTTGATTGTTATATTTCAAGTTCATTAAAGGTGGTACCACCTTCAAGAACCAGTGTATTAGTGTAACCGTAATGTTTTAACCGATTTTGCAGCATATAAGCTCTTTTCCCTTTAGTACAGACTAAAAGAAGTTTTTCATCCTTGGCAAATTCATCAAGTTCACCATTAACTTCTGTGAGATCTATATATTGAGCTCCATCAATGCTTGGACTAATAGAAGAATCGATTACTTTATAATCCTTTGCTTCACCGTTTGCATAAGCAGTAGGAGAAATACTCTCAATCTCGCCTCTGATTTTGTTTAGCAATACATTGACTGTATGGGAAAATGGATGTATTGCTGTTGAAAAAGGCGGAGCATAAGCTAAATCCATATTTTCGACATCCTCCAGAGTAGCTCCCATAGTTATGGCTGTTACCGCAATATCAACCATCTTATCTACAGCACCTTGGCCCAGTACCTGTAGACCCAGCAGTTTTTTGCTTTCCCTGTCGGCCGTCATCTTAACTATAAAGTTTGAAGCACCGGGATAGTAGTGAGCTTTATCGTCTACAACAGTAACTACGCTTACAGCATTGTATCCTGCCTTTGCAGCATCAGCTTCTGTTAGTCCTGTTTTTGCAGCGTTCAGCTTTGGAAGCTTTACAATTGCGGTTCCCAGAACTCCCTGATAGCCTTTACCGGCAGCGGTTCCTGCAATGCTTTTAGCAGCAATACGACCGGCAATATTGGCAGTTGAACCCATAGGGGACCAGGCAGACTCTTTTGTGAGCCTGTTGGTCACAGTTGCACAGTCTCCAACAGCATAGATATCATCAATGTTTGTTTGCAGATACTCATTAACCTTAATAGTTTTGTTGGGCATTAGCTCAATGCCGGTGTCTGTAAGAAAATCCGTATTAGCCCTGATTCCCACACAAAGCACAACGGCATCTGCCTTAAAAGTACGCCTGTCTGTTTCAATCTTCTCAACCTTTTCTTCACCTAGAATAGCCTCCAGTTTTGTGTTGGTAAAAGCCATGATGCCTTGATCTGCCAGATGATTTTCAACATATTCAGCAAATTCCTTATCAAAGCCGGGGAGTATATTTTCTGCCATATCAACAACAGTAATTCTGACCCCTTGTGCAGCTAAATTCTCAGCAATCTCCAAGCCAATGTAACCGCCGCCGACTACAACTGTGCGCTTAATACCACCTGCTTCAACTGCATCGCGTATGGCGACAGCATCACCCGGGGTCCTCAGATAGTACACATTTTGCAGATTTATGCCTTCAATTGGCGGCTTAACTGCTTCAGCTCCAGAGGCTATAACTAACTTGTCATACTCATACTTGAGATTTTCCTGTGACTTCAGATATACTGCATCAACGGTTTTTTCAGCTGTATTGATTTTTCTGACTTCGACTTCAGTCTGTACTGTAACTCCGGTTAATTTTGAAAATTTCTCAGGAGTATTCACAATCAACTGAGTACGTTCCGGTATTACTTTGCCAACATAGTAAGGCAGCCCGCAGCCTGCATAGGAAATATCTTTGCTTTTTGTTAATATGGTAACCTCACAGTTGCGGTTTTCGCGCTTAAGCTTCGCAGCAACCTTAGTACCGGCAGCCACACCTCCAATTATAAGAACTTTCATATATACACCTCTTTGTCTAATATTTCACAACTGTCTCAATATAAATATATCACTTGTCTGATTAATAATAAAATGATATTATCTAATAATAGTAATAGGCATTACCTATTAAACGAAACTATCTTGGAAAAGTGGATGATATTATGACCATAAGACATTTAAGAATATTTATTGAAGTAGTAGATTGCGGTAAAATGAGTACTGCTGCCTCAAGACTTTTCATTTCACAACCTACCGTAAGCCAGGCAATCAGAGAATTGGAGCAGCACTATGGAGTACTTTTGTTTGAACGCCTCAATAAGAAATTATTTATCACAGAAAAGGGCAAAAGGCTTCTTTCCTATGCAAGAAATGTGGTTAAGCAGTTTGATGACATGGAGGAAATGATGCTGCAGGAGAATTATGTAGAGAAGATTAGAATTGGTGCAACCATGACAGTAGGTAATTGTATTCTCGGCGAAGTAGTTAAAAATTTCAAAAAAATAAATCCACGTGTTGAAATTTACGCATATGTAGGTAATACAAAAGAAATAGAAGAAAAGCTGTTAAATTCTGAATTGGATATTGGTATCGTAGAAGGAAGGGTTAAGAGTCCGGATTTGATTTCTATACCTGAAGTTGATGATTTCCTGGTTCTTGTCTGCAGTGCAAATCACCCTTTTGCTAATAAAAAAATTGTAAAGATAAAGGACCTGGAGAATAAAAAGTTTGCAATGCGGGAACAAGGCAGTGGAACCAGGGAGCTGTTTGAAAGATATGTGCTGGAGAAAGGAATACAAATAAAAGCAGCTTTTGAGGGCAACAGCTCTTCAGCAATTAAGAAAACTGTTATTGAAAACAACTTCCTGGCAGTAATTTCGATACGATTGGTCGAAGAGGAAATAAAAAGTGGTAAAATGTACCCTGTTATAAATACAGACAATGAGTGGAACAGATATTTTAGTATTGTATA
>DUOA01000045.1 GCA_012839095.1 Clostridiales bacterium | reverse complement strand
TCCACCGGGCAGTCGC
The DNA here is from genome assembly GCA_012839095.1 of Clostridiales bacterium. Classification (GTDB taxonomy): domain Bacteria; phylum Bacillota; class Clostridia; order Caldicoprobacterales; family DTU083; genus DUOA01. Next base: position 3,168 of record DUOA01000045.1, on the reverse strand, counting down.
AGTTTGAATTCTATGAAGCCTTAGTAACGAAGGAAATTCCCTGGGACAAGGTGGAAATATTTCATCTGGATGAGTACATAGGCCTTCCGATTACGCATAAGGCAAGCTTTAGGAAATACCTGAAAGAAAGATTTATAGATAAAATCGCCAATGCCAGAATGAACTATATAAGCGGTGAAGGTGATGTGAAGAATACGATTGCAGAAATCACAGAAAAAATAAAGGAAAAGCCGATTGATATTGGTGTTATCGGGATAGGTGAAAATGGGCACGTTGCATTCAATGATCCGCCTGCAGATTTTGAAACGACGGCTTCCTTTCATGTAGTGGAACTGGATCTGAAATGCCGTCAGCAGCAGGTAGGGGAAGGCTGGTTTGCAGCCGTGGATGGTGTTCCCAAATATGCGATCAGTGTTACCGTTTCCCAGATTATGGCTTGTGAATATATAGTATCCGTGGTACCGCATAAAGTAAAAGCGCCTATAATCAAAGAGATCCTGGAAACGGATGAGGTTACCAATCTAATCCCTGCTACCAAGCTGAAAGAGCACAAAAATTGGCATTTGTATCTTGATGCAGACTCCGCTTCTCTGTTGAGTGACAGTATAAAGGAGACGGCGGAGTGATCTGAGGAAACTGAGAGCATGAAAGTGTAAGGCAGCTAAATCAATATATCCGAAATCACCAACCTGTGATCCGATGCTGACAGATCAGGGATGTCAGCATAAACCGCCCTGATGCCTTTTGATATAAATATATAGTCTATTTTAACAGTGGGATTATCTGCCGGAAAACTAAGCTTAGGTTTGTCAAAAAGGACTGCGGTGTCGGTCATCCTGTCATATATGGGCTTTAGTTTCCGGTCATCAGGTTCCATGTTAAAGTCCCCCATAAGTACATGGGGCCTGCTGCAGCGGTCCAGGAGGGATATGACTGTATTTACTGCATTCTTTTTTTCACTGTTGGCCAGCCCGAAGTGAGATCCGAATACCACCAGCTCTTTTCCCCTTATTCTTATATCAGCCTTAATAACACATCTGGTTTCATAGTATGCATCTTCATCCTTTACTTCCGGATCGGGAATTTGGATTTTTTCAAAAGCTGTTATGGGGTACCTGGACAAGATTGCATTTCCAAAAGGCAGTTTTGAATGCAATCTGATGGCTTCTCCAAACCTGTAATATGGATATCCTGCCTTTTCAGCAAGTATTTTTGTTTGGTTCTCATAACCCGGATGGTCCCCTGAACCTCTAACTTCATTCAGAACCACAATATCCGCATTTTGAGAGCGAATAGTGTCTGCAATCAGGTCATAATCAATTATATCCATACCCTCTCTCCTGGAGCGGATATAATCCTGACAGTGCAGTATGTTGTAAGTCATTACTCTTATTTTCACAGCCCCATTCCTTCCCCGCGCATAATCCTTCCTGCATAAATACAATCAAAGTATAGCATTTACAACAGTCTTGTCAACAACATATGCACTGTAGGCAGTTTATGTAAAATGCAGAATTGTTCATTCCGGAAACAGATAATTTGCTTAGTGTAAAATTACTTTGGGTAAAAAACCAAAAACAAAAGAAAAGAGTATCTCCTCTGTGATATCATGTAATTTGACAATAGCTTGACAAGTAAGCAGATACCCTCTAATTTATAACTGAGTCTTAGCCTTCTCTAAGCGAAAGGAAGTTGAAATATGATTAAAATTCTGGTAGTGGAGGACGACAGAACCATCGCACTGGGTATGGAGTATGCACTGCGGCAGGAGGGTTACGGTACTGTTGTATGTTATAACGCAGAAACTGCTGAGGAACAAATCCTGCAGGAGTCTTTTGATTTGGCTGTGCTGGATGTTGCCCTGCCCGATGGTGACGGCTACGAGCTTTGCAGGAAGATTCGTGAGAAGTCGGATATCCCTGTCATATTTGTTACCGCTATGGATGAGGAAGTAAACGTGGTTATGGGGCTGGACTTGGGCGCTGATGACTATATCACAAAGCCTTTCAGGGTGAGGGAGCTTTTGTCCCGTATACGAAGTGTCCTGCGCAGATATAATAAAACATCTGATTCCAGCAGTGAAATTATATTAAAGGATATAAGAATCAACACTGCCGAAGCCAAGGTTTACAAAAAAGGAGAGCCTCTTATTCTTACATCAATGGAATACAAGCTGCTGCTTACATTGGCAGCAGCCCAAGGCCGCGTATTGACACGGAATCAAATTTTAGAGGAGTTATGGGACGCGGCAGGGGAGTTTGTTAACGACAACACCCTTACAGTCTGCATAAAAAGATTGAGAGAAAAAATTGAAGACAACCCTCAAAACCCTCAAGTCATACATACTGTCAGAGGGCTGGGGTATCGGGCAGGTGATTAGAATGGGTATTATAAGAAACCCGGAAGTAAAGAGATTGTATAAGCTGTTAGGTTTGCTGCTTGCAGTTTTTTTATGTCTGGCATTTCTGTTCAGCCAGTGGAAGGCCTACCGGTTAAGAGTGGGCATAGCAGACAATATCTCGGCTGCTGTCGGCATTCTGGCAGCGCGGTTTCCCGAAGCAGAAGCAGAGATTATGGAGCAGATTGGAAGGGTGGATCAAGAAAGCATTCAAGTTGGACAAGCCCTATTAAAAAGGTATGGCTACAGCTCCAATAATATTCTTTTTGAAGTTGAAAGCATACAGCGCATTTCTGGCCTCAATGCAGTCTTATCCATGTTATTCTTATGTGCGGTCTGCATTGTGCTGATTATCATCTTTTCCTTGTTTTTAAAAAGCCAGTATACACGCATCAGGGAAGTAACCAATTATGCAAGGCTGGTTCAGTCAGAGGATTATACTCTTGATATAAGGGATAACAGCGAAGGCGATATCAGCATGCTGAAAAATGAAATTTATAAGATTACCACCATGCTGCGGGAACAGGCAGAAGTCCTTCAGAAAGATAAACTTGGTCTTTCAAATTCCATAGCTGACATTTCCCATCAGCTAAAAACCCCTTTAACTTCTCTTTTTGTACTAAATGACCTGTTAGCCGAAAACCCGGATCCTGGTATAAAAAAGGAATTCCTGCAGAGAATCGAATCCCAGCTGGAGCGGATGCAGTGGCTGGTATCCTCCCTGTTAAAGCTGTCCAAGCTGGATGCGGGTACCGTTGTTATGAAGAAGG
>DUOA01000044.1 GCA_012839095.1 Clostridiales bacterium | reverse complement strand
TGGGGGAGGGCGGATTCGAACCACCGAAAGCTGAGCTAACAGATTTACAGTCTGCCCCCTTTGGCCAACTCGGGAACTCCCCCACATAAAACTTTGCGTGACAATTAACAATTATAGGACAAGTCTATGGCAAAGTCAACTGGTAAATTTGACTTTTTTCCTGTACGGAGGCAGGTTATCAATCAAATCTCTGTTTTGTGCAATATGCTGATTGCCATGGTGTTTTTTTACTCCGCTGCGAGGACAGTGATCCCAAGCACCCCTAAAATGGTCTCTGAGGCTACGCATTTTAGCTCAATCTCCTTAACCGGGCAGGAGGCATCTACAACTATATCCGATAGAGAGATATATGCATCCTTCGGATTGGCACCAAAATTGAGGGGAGCGCCTCCATTTCTTATTTGCCCGAAGGGAATTGCCAGTGCAGTGGGGCAAAAATCCTGTACCATGCAGCTCATAGTATAGGGAGGTATCAATTGATGCAATCTCTCGCTGCCGTCTTCATGCCTTATTACCACTTCCCCGCCAGGATAATAGCACTTTAGGGTTTTAGTCAGATTGGCAGTGAGCAGGTAGATCTTTTCCACTTTAATGGGGATCGGAAATCTAAGAGTTACACTACTGGATAACTGCTCATAAGGCTGGGTGCTTGCCAGAGCCAGTATATTCCTGCCTTCCATGACTCCTGCCGTTTTGAATTTGATTCCTGCAGGGGTCTCAATTATATGCTCTAAACGTGGAACTTCCCAATAAGCTGTGCAATTCCACTGTTCAGGCAGGATGCCGTATTCAAACTGGCTGATTGGCGGGCTTAGAAGCACATAGCCCAGTTTATCCTTTTCAGGTATCGGCTCTCTCCAGTCTATTCCTACACCGCAACCGGTGTAATCTATTCTCCATTTGAATTCGGGACTGAACAGGTGTTGAAGATTCTCTGTATAACATTCCTCAAGATTTAGCTGCCTAAGCCTATTGCTAAAATTAAGGATATAGGGATTTACAGGTTCCCAATTGACCGCATTGGCAGCTTCGGCATGTCCTGCAAGCTTCATTTCTATCTGAACCTTCCCCGGCGGGATCCTATAAGCTGCATCACCCAGATCTACGGTTACCGAAGCAACAGATCTTGGTAAGATAAAAACCTCCTTCTTCAACGTAACTCCGCCCGCGATGATTTCAGCAACTTCATTAATAGCATCATCTAGATTGTTTTCAATCTCCATATGTATTGTCTTTTCCTTACGGTTAAAGCGTGGGCTTTCCACTCCCGCCCTTCTGCTGCCATCACTGGGAAAGTATTTTTGTATTATGCTCCAGGGTCTTCTCACCTCCAGATCCAATGGGTAAAAGAAACTAGTGTTTGAACAGTGAAGCTCGGCAAATACCGTATATTTCCCCATGTCCACAGGAGTAATGAAGATTCTGGAAATTTTGTTCCCTTCTCCCTCTTTCTGTTCGGCCACTCTGGCTTTTACTGTCCTGCCCTGAGAATCATAAATCCTGCCTACCCGGCAATTGTATGCCGTAAAACAGGCTTCCCTTCCTGCTACAATACGCCTGTCCCCATCTATCCCGGGACTTGCTTCTTCAATCTCCACCGATAACTCGAAGCTCTCTCCCTCAGGAATTTCTAATTTTACTCTGCAGCAATTAACAGCAGCCACTGCGGTGTATGACACTTCTTTCCCGTTAAGCCGGACTGACCTCACTCCGGTTATAACAGGCAGCTCAACAGTCACAGACCGTTTGACTGGTGTATTTACACTCAGGGTTATCAAGTTATCGCTTTTAGCATATGCCAATGAGATATCCGGTATGGAGATCCGTGCGAAATCCCAATGTGCCGGAAAACTTGGTCTTACAACAATATGATTATCTCCCAGGCAGGGCATGATACCAAAGATACCTTCTACAACTGCATGCATAAACATAGTGTCAATTTCCTGGGTTTGATTGCCGGTAGCCTGGTAAAGAGCTGTATCCTGCCCTGTGTACGCAGTGTATGCAACTGAACAAAAAAGCGGCCAAAAATTGTCTACATCACCGGCTGCGCAGGCTGAATGGAAACTTGCGCAGGTATCGCCGTCAGAAACGTAATGATGACCTGGCTGCAGTGCTTACAGCAGCGTTATCAAACAGAGGCTCAGGAGTTTCAATTTTTAAACGTTCCCTTTGCGCCCTCCAGAAAGCCTCAACTTCTCCAACCGCACGTTCAGGGCATGCCAGTATTGCTTTGAACTTATCGTCATGCTTCAGGCCGCGCCCTATCCAATGGTCAAACCATTCAGACTTCATATCTTCAAGCCATTCAGGGTCAGCAAAGGGCCGATATTCCAGACGTTTAAAGGCATTTTCCACTTCTTCTTTGTTATAGTCGCTATAGCCCCAAACACATACAAAGCTGCTGCGGCGTACTTTATCCCGGTCAATATCAGGAACAGAAGAAAGCATTGCACATACCTCCTCTGCACCGGCAGCTGCATAGGCTTCAAAAGCTTTTTCCTCAGTTACATCAAGAGCTGCTGCATTAAATGTTCCGGTTGTTGATTTTTTATCTGTGAGTCCCACTGATATTTCCGTATATTTATAGCCGGCATTATGCAGCTTGATACCGTTATCTCCGAATATAAGCGAATCCGATATGCAAGTCTCATTTTCGAATGCTCTTACAGGTTTATCTTCACAGAATTTCCAAAAATAATCAGGGCATTCTCCGGTTTTTCCAAAAAGCCATATGATTTCTACTTTCTTATCCGCTTCTCCTGAAACCTTCAGTTCCGCAATAAATCCGAAGGTATTGACCAATTGCGTCATCCTGACTTCTATTTCAATACCGCTGTGTGCAGACTGCACCTCCAGCCGGTGGAGCCTGTGAAGTGGAACACCTCGACATCTTCAAACCTGTCAAGCCACCTGAATACCCCATCAATACCTATGGCTATTCTCAAACGGCCTCCCACTCCCGTATCAGGAAGAACAGCCGGGCTGGCGTATCCGCTGGTTCCGGGTATACCTGCAATAGCAGCACAGGGGCGGTCTCTTACGACTATTTTATCTTTTAACCAGGAATCCCGCGTTTACCCAGTTGCCAAGATTATAGGCTCCCCCTTCGATTGGGCTTGTTGTCACAAGGCTGATTGTCCGGCTTCCTGAAGGTATTTTTATATTAAACCTCCAGGGCGCCTC
>DUOA01000043.1 GCA_012839095.1 Clostridiales bacterium | reverse complement strand
TTTATTTTATCGCCATATTTTTGTCTAGCTTCCCACTCAATCATTAGATAATTTACTGATTGTGTTAAAGCGTCCTGGCCATCTGAAATCCTTTTTTCTGTTTGTTCAGCGATATAATCTGTTTTTTCTTTTTCTAATTGTTTAACCTTTTCTCCGGCCTCTGCCATTTGCTCAAGATATTTTAAGTCTTCAGCATTAATGTCAGCGTATTTTTGTTGAATAATGGCCAGCGTATCCCCATAAGTTTCATTAGCAGACTGAACCCTTAATTCGTACTCCTTTTGAGCATTGGCTATCATTTGTTCATAAGCAGCTTTATCTTGTTCACCTAAATGGCCATACATTTCTTCTGCTAAAGCGACTTCCTCTGCATATCTTGCTTGGGCTATCGCTAATATTTGTTCTTTTGATTCTTCAGCTGCCTTAATTAATTCGTTAGCCCTCTCTATCGTTATATCCCGCTCCTGAGTAGCCATGGCCATGACAACTTCAGATTGCTTTTGATACGCTTCAATCTTCTGTTCTGTATACTCTGCTATTAAGCCAATTAACTCTTCTATCTGCTTTCGTTCTTCTTCTGTGAAAGCTCTAGATTCGGCTGCGGCCTTTTCTGCAATCCCAATTATGTTTTGCTGGGCCTCATTTATTTTGCTTTCCAGTTCAGTCATCTTTTCGGCGGAGATAATGGTCTCCATGTTAAAGCCTTGAAGGGCTGATGTTGCTTGCTGCACACCATCATGCCAGTTTGCAACACCCTCCATAAAATCTACGGCTGCTTCTCCGGCTTCTTTTGCTGGCTTAATGCTCTCCTGATACGCATAAGTAAGACCAGCAACTGCTAAAGCCGTAACTCCTAGAGCAATCCCTAGAGGCCCAAGTACTGATGTTAACCCAGCGCCACCACCGATAGCACCAGTTAAACCTTCTGTAGCCAATTTGGCAGCTTCCTCAGCTGCCTTTTTCTCTGCAAGTTTCTGTATAAACTTTCCTATACCCTCTGACGCTTTGCCTATTCCGTCAGTTAGTGTAGCTGTAGTTTTTACTACGGGACCTAAAGCTGCGGCCACTCCAAGAAGAGAAAGAATTGTTTTTTGTTGCTCTGGCTCAAGCTGCCCAAATCGCTCAGCCAATCCTGCTACATTCTTCATCAAGTCAGCAAGCGGAGGTAACAACTCCCGCCCAATGGTAATTGCCGCATCCTGCATGGTATTTTTGGCAATCCGCATTTGGGATTCAGAAGTTTGGTATCTCTGTTCAGCTTCTTTTGTAAGAGCATTATTTTCTTCCCACGCCTTATTAGCGAGGCGGACTGATTCAGCTAAAACATCTCCTGCGCCAGCTGACCGGAGCAGAGCATCACGCATACGTACTTCCGTGATACCCATGTCGGTCAGGATCTCAATTGCATCCTCACCGCGCTTATTAGCAGTAGAAAGATTCTTTATAAATGCTTGGAGTGCGCCAACCGCATCCTTTTCAAAAGCTTCTTTAAATTGATCCGCAGATTGGCCGGTTACCTTGGAGAACGCTTCTAAAGATGCGGATGCATCAATAAACTGTCTAAATTCGGTTGAGGTATAGCCCATGCTATTAGCCATAGCTTTAAAGCTTTTAGCATCCTGGTCAGCCAGCATTTGTAGATCTCTTAAGCTCATACCAGTTTTGCTTATAACTTCGTTAGCTTTGGAACCGGTAGTAGCTGCAAGCTGCATGTTTATAAGTACTTTAGACATAGCTGAGCCACCAGCTTCAGCTTCGATACCTACACTTGACAAAGCTGTTGCCAGAGCCATGATCTCTGCCTCAGACAGCCCAACCTGCTTACCGGCACCTGCTAACCTTTGGGCCATATTGACTATGTCTTTTTCTGTAGTTGCAAAATTATTCCCGAGAGCAACTATAGTTGAACCAAGTCGGTCAAACTCTTTTTGGGACATCTGAGTGACATTGGCAAATTGAGCTAATACTTCAGCACCCTCAGTAGCCGTAAGATTTGTGGCTTCACCCAAGTCAATCATTACCCGAGTAAAGCCAAGGATATTTTCAGTTTGAATTCCTAGTTGACCTGCTGCTTCGCCCACTTCTGCGATAGCCGCAGCTGACGCGGGCACCTCTTTGGCCATATCCCTGATGCCCTGCTCAAGTTCTGCGAATTGTTCTTCTGTTGCATCCACCGTTTTTCTAACACCAGCAAACGCACTTTCAAAGTCCATTGCAGATTTAACTGCAACAGTAGCTCCTGCTACTATTGGTGCAGTTATAGTTGTAGATAATTTATTGCCAACTTTTTCGGCCTTATCACTAAAATCCTGTATCTTTTTACCTGCTTTTTCGAGGGCTTCCCCGGTGCTCTGCATGCGGCTTTGCTGCAGAATTAATTCTTTATTAGTTTTTGCAAGCGTTGTTTGTAATCTCCCAAGTTGTGCTTCCGCATTAGCCAGATCGATTTTATATTGCTTCGTAGTATCAGAATTTTCACCGTATATCTTGGTGGACTGTTCGACAGCATGCTGAGCCTCAGCTATTTTTTGTTTCTGCAGTTCAATCTGTTTGGCCAGGCTTTCAGCCTGGGCTGATAGTTTCTTTTGCGCATCTCCCGACGCATCAAATTCAGAGGTGACCGCTCTTAGTTCTGCGCGTAAAAGTGCCTGTTCCTTGTTGATACTTTTTATTGCATCTCTATATTTAGTTTCACCGTCTATAGCAAAAATAGTTTTTATTTCACGCTTTGCCATTCAGCCACCTCCTTAATCCATTCCATGTTCCTTAAGCCAATCATCAAATATATTATTTAGTCTATCTTCAACCATAGGTCCTGCTATTGCGTCAGCATAATCAACCCAATGAGAAGCCTGAAGCTTGGATGAGCCATAGTGCAGAATAAAAGCTTTTTCAGCATTCCGAACGCCCTTTCTGTCCTTTCCTTGTGGGTATATGTCAACTTCTTTTATATCTCCTATTTTTCTAACTTGACGTGAATAATTGATTGCATTAATCATATCTCCTGTATCTCTATGCCTATGCTGTTCTGCAGATTTCTTCCATGCTTTTTTGACTTCTTCTGCACCTGCAAACAACATCTCATCAGCTAATTCACCTGTAGTTAATTCCATTTCAGTCATTCGATCTATTAATTCATCAAGCCCTTCTGTTCTGAATCGGGCCATTATAACCAGCTCCCATCATCAACCTTATACATATCTATTCCATGATCCTTCCAGTATCGTTTATATATAATCATAAGGGCCCTTAGGGTTGTGTTTCCAAACTCTTCAGTTGTCATACCGGCCTTGGATCTGGCAAACCAATACCAAAAGCCCCAGTCCGTTTTCTCAATTATTCCTTTTTTCCTGATCTCTGATTGAGTATCAGGCCAGCTCTCATCCAAATTTTGACCGTGATCTAAAATCTCCGGTTCAGGTAGATAGGCTTCTAAACCCTCAACAACAACATTAATATACTGAGTAATATTACCAGGTTTATATATACGGCCAAATTCAGTAATATCAACTTTAGTATCTACTGCTCTTAAAGCTCCATATAACAAACTAATTACTGCTTGTAGCTTTCCATCTTTCATATCATTGATTAATAAATCAAAATCAGTCTTTATATTAAGTACAACACGATAATATTCAATAGCATAAAGTATGGTATTATTGCACCACTTAAGCCTGCGTACACGATCAAAATCAGCGTAATTCTCATGAGGAAACAAGTCTTGTAACTCTTCAATCATAAAAAGAGGGCAGGTATTTCACTGCCCTTCCCTCCTTCAACCAATCTTCTTAAGATTCTGATATTGTATATGCGGCCGTCAATATCTTTGACGGATTCATTCCGTCTTTGTAAGCAATTGCTTTAATGGTCATGGCCTGATTTATGAGTATTGGGCCGTCGTACAAGGTACTTGTCTTGTTTGGTGTGCTTCCGTCAAGAGTATACCTTATAGATGCTCCGGATGTCGCTGTAGTTAATTCTACAGTTGTTCCTGCAGCCACTTCGCCAGCATCTAGATCCGCTACAGGTGTTGCTACTGTCTGTTCAAAGGCATCCCCAAACTCCTGAGGCTCAACAAACCAGTTCGCCACTTTAGTAGCATCAACATTAGGTGAATCTTCACGGATGGAGTATTTGATGTGTCCGTCATTCCTCTTGATAAATCTTCCGGTTATGTTATGGGTTTGGAAGGTGATACCGCTTTGTGTCATGGTGTTTGCTGTTTCAGCAAAATCGCGGAATTTACCTTTATACAGTATTACTTTCTTATATTTATCCGGTTCAGAAGGATCTTTTTTAGAAAGCAGTTCTTCCCAGGCTAAAGCACCCTCTTGTGCAATATCCGCCCCTGTAACAAGCACTCCGCCTCCACTGTCCATTTGATGACCAAGCAATGCTGATCTAATTGTGTCTGTCAGCTGTGACGCATTAATTGAGACATCATACGCCACTATTAACGCAAGATCATCTTCAATTCCATCATCAGACTCTAGCGTTCCCTCTGCGAATACCGGAGTTACATTAATAGTTATAAGACGGGATAACTTTACCGGCGGTCCATAAGTTGCTTGTCCTGTCTCAGGATCGCTTAAAAGCGGGAACCAGGTCAACTTACGCGCCCCTATTGGTTTTCCAATATATGCATTTGACATCTTTTAATCATCCTTTCATAGATTTCAATATAAGCAGTCATAAATGTGATGGATATAGCCGGTATCCTCTTCGAAATCTATGTTGTACTCAAAGGGAATACCGGCTTCAGTCAATTTGTTGTAGATTTCTTCTGCAATTGGGTCATTGTCAATCTTTGTGAATCTATCTACCTGGATATGCCAGGTAAAATCCTCTTGTTCGTTATCTGACATGGTTTTATCCGGTGAATATGGGGTCCATACAGTGTAACTATCGCCGCCAGCGCCTTTGAATTTTGTTGCCCTCGGATCAGCTCCCAGGAGCAAATCCCTAAATGGTGTTAAATCCTTCATCCGGCATCACCACCATTAACCTCATATTTTGTTTCAAGCCGTGTCAACGATAAATCCATTGATGGCGGTTCAACATCTTTCGGATATTGGATTTGTTTTATTTCGTATTGCTCACCATCTGACAGTACGACTATATCAAAATTATTTACGCTTCTTATCCGCGGAGTCCTAATCAGCATATCAACCCTTGCATGAGCTTGCATAGCTGTCCAAAACCGGTTCATACCGACAGTACGTTCTTCAAACCTCAGCTTAATCTTTTCTTTCAAACCATCCTTGGGCATTTCGCCGGGATCAGCAATGTTTGTTACCTCACAAATCCGGCACATCCCATCATTATACGTCTGGGTTATCTGCTTGTTTCTGGGCATAAGCCTTCACCTCATACTCAATTTGCAACGATAACAGCTCATGCTGGTAATTGATTTGGAATTCATCCAGGGCGTTGGAGCGCGCATATCGGCAATAATCAAAAAGCAGCTCCCGGGGTTTATCCTCTTCCATATAATCCAACTCTGCACCGGCAACCTTATTCAGATATTTCATGCCACGGGCAATAAATCCCATGATTTTTATATCTTCCTCAGGATCATCCCATGTTATATTAAGATAATTTTTAACATCATCAAGTAAGCCTGCTGGTAGGCTCATAAAAATCACCTACTTTTTAGCCTTTTTCGTTGTCTTTTTCTTCGGCTCGGCTTTTGCTTCCTTCCTATCCTGTTCCATCGCTTCCACAAAAGGACCAAGAGCGGCAGAGGTTAACTCCTTAAGCCGCTCTTTGGTTACTTCTATCTCTTGCCCTGACTGATAAATCTCTTTTGTGTTTTTGTCTTTAAAGGGCATGATAACTTTTGCTTTCATTTATATCACCCCTTAGGATATGGGAGTGTAGGTAATAACCAGTACATACGCCTCCTGCTCGGTTGCGCCTACAGTGGATGTAATGGTAA
>DUOA01000042.1 GCA_012839095.1 Clostridiales bacterium | reverse complement strand
TCTACAACCAGGTTAATGCCTGTAATAAAATTGTTTTCTTTGGCTGTCAAATAAAGACAAGCCCGTGCAATATCATCCGGTTTCCCTACACGCTTTGACAGATGCTGCTCATGGTCAATATTTCTTAATTTTTCATAATCTCCGGTTTCAATCCAGCCCGGTAAAATGGCATTGACGGTAATTCCGAATTCACTTAACGAAGCTGCAAGCGCATGTGTTAATGCTGCAATTCCGCCTTTTGAAGCAGCATACGCTTCTGAATTCGGCTCAGACATAAGTGCCCTTGTGGAGGCAATATTTACAATAGAACCGCCTTCATTGTTATGGCGCATATATTTTGCTGCTTCACGCGATCCTAAGAAAACACTTCTTAAGTTGGTGTTTATGATGTTGTCCCAATCTTCTGTCGTCAAATCAAAAAGAGATTTAAAGACAGATATTCCTGCATTATTGATTAGAATATCTATATGGCCAAATGTTTGGTTGGCAGCCTCCATTAGGCGGATGATATCTGACTCCAGCCTTACATCCGTTAGCACAAAAATTGCGTTGCCGCCTTGCTCTTTTATTCCGGCAGCTGTTTGCTCGCCTGCCGCAGAATCTATATCTGCAATAACGACATTGGCACCTTTTTCCGCATAAAGCAAAGCAATTCCCCTGCCAATTCCGTTTGCAGCGCCTGTAATTATCACTGTTTTATTCAAAAAACCCATAGTGTTTTCACATCCTAAATGAAATTTCGATTAAGTCTGAATAATGGCGTGAAACAAGTTGAGCCATAGCTCATCCCGGTTGGGGTATAGCTGCGAGACACCAAACCCGGGTGTATGAACCATGGCTCAGTTATATATCTAAAATTTGATATAGCCGTCATGAATAATAATTGCATCCAATTTTCGGCCTTCATCACAAATTGGGCATTTATTCGGGCTGTATAACTTATATCCGGGAATGTCATGGCTGGTAAACAGAGCATGGATTTCCCGTTCAAACTGCTCAGGATATGCATTAAACAAGGTGGATATGCCGATAACTTTTCCTCCATAGTATTTCAGGCATTCCAGGGCGCTGTTCAGGCTTGTTCCGCTGGATATTGATGAAACCAGAAGGATAATATTTTTGTTGTCTATCAGTTCCTGCATATCATGCTGAAACATCAGTTTTCTGTATACATTGCTGACCGGCACAATAACGTGAATCTGTCGGTCAGAACTTCTGTAATGTGCACCCTTCTGAAGGAGTTCCTCTGCCAGGTATGCACCGATTACCTCCGTGCCTTCAATGCATACTATTGTATCTGCCAAAGCATCCGATAAATAAGGCATTGCCAATTCCCTTGCCACCGCTCTGGCTGTCAGTGCATTGGTTTTTAAATTATTCAGGTCCATATAATGAGTCAAATGAAAACTATTGGTGGTAAAATGACCAGGAACAACTTTCATCTTTATTGAAGGATTTTTGATTAAGGGAACTTCAAATTCTTTATACTTCATAATTGATTCTCCTTATCTCATATTATTCCTTGAAGTTGAATTCCACCGTGTTTGCAAACATCCTTTTCACACCTCAATACGAGGCAGCATATGCAAATTTTTCTGTTTCTCCTGGTGCTGACTAAAAATAAAAGGTTTCCTTTATTCTGCCACCCCTTTCGTTTCCATTTTTGGTGGTTATCTCCTGCATTATTATATTAACATGATTATAATATCCGAACAATAAAGAGTGTTAACAAAAAACTATACCATGCTATTAATATATAACCATCTTTAAAATAAATATTCAGAAATATTCCGGACTTGACTATAAAGATAACCCGAAAAACTAGTCATATCGAATAAATGCATCCGTAAAGCCCGCCTTTTTTGCTTTGGCGAGCTGGGCTTCAGCGTTGGCTCTTATGGTGTAGGCACCGATCTGAACCCGGTAATATTTCCTCTTATCCTGCTCATCCGGGATGCTGCTGTCATTAAGCAGTGTCAGTACATCAGACCGGAAAGTGTTCATGCTCCTGCCGTGCCTTGTAAACCAGTGTCCCGGATCGCTGTGATTGCTGGCAATCCCTTTCTGGTGCCCTTCATAATGGCCAATAATATCCTTTTCGCTGAGATTGTGCAGTCTGCAAAGATATGCGCACAGCTCCACTGCTTCCCTGTAAACAGCGTTAAAATAAGAGGAGTCAGTCAAGTCGTCCTCACATATTTCGAAGCTGATGTGAGTGTTGTTTGCATCTCCTCCTGCATGCCAGCCCCTGTGATTCCAGGGCAGGGTCTGGTAAGTGGCAATGCTGCCGTCCTTCAGTTTTCCGATAAAGGCATGAACACATACTTTCTTTCCGTTCGGCCTGTCCTGATTCCAGTGGTTATTATAGGGGTTAAAGCCCAAGAACCCGTCATCCGGCCCCACATATCTGCGCAGATTAGGATTATTGACCCCGGTGCTGTGCACCATTATTCCTTTCGGTTCGATCTTACCGCCGGCTTTGTAGCAGGCATTTTCCGTCAGAAAGAGTTCTCTTAAATTCATTATCAGTCTCCTTTCCTGTGTACAACCGGTAATAATACCCTGTCATCATTCATTTCCAACCCGAAAAAATAGTGTTATATTATTTAAATTATTCATCTTACTGAAAAAAGACACTTAAAAGAAGAAGAATATCAAGTTTTGCTGAAACAGCCGGCCGGATAAAGAACACTGAAACAAATAAGGAATAAATACGTCATATAATATATTTGTCTGGTATATATTGTTTTCTCACAACCTATGGCATTATCCCAAGATCTCTGTTAGAATCATAGAGTGTAAAACTGAAAGTCATAGTTGTTATTTTTTGAAAGATTATAGATATAACAGAATAGGAGTCCGATATGAAAAAAAAGCTAACAAGGAAAAAGAAAGCCATATTATGGGTCCTCCTGGTCTTTACAACCATTCTGCTGGCCGTCAGCCTGTCAGCTTATTTCTACATGATGTCCATGCTGAATCTTATTAACCGGGGTGACGATTTGGCTACCGTGAGCCCCGAGGATGAGTTTTTTGAAACCGATGATGAAAATGGCAGTGGTGAAGAAATGGATCCTGAAGATGTCATATGGCCGGAGGACGATAACGGGGTTATCCGGGACAAGGACATTATCAATATTCTTCTGATCGGTCAGGACAGGAGGCCGGGCGAAGGCAGAGCCCGCTCGGATTCCATGATGATTGCCACCTTGAACAGGAAAAACGGTTCCATCAAAATAACATCATTGATGCGGGATATGTATGTACAAATTCCTGGGTACAGTGACAACCGGATTAATGCTGCTTATGCATTCGGAGGAATGAAGCTTCTGAATGAGGTTATTGCGAAAAATTTCCTGATTCACATAGATGGAAATATAGAAGTGGATTTTGAGGGCTTCATTGAGGGTATTGATATAATAGGGGGCGTAGAAATAAGCATTAACAAGAGTGAAGCCGCCCACTTAAGCAAACAGGGGTTTTCCAACCTGTCTGCCGGAAAAGTGCACATGGACGGAAAACTGGCCCTGGCTTATGCCAGAATCCGCAAAATCGGCAATAATGATTTCGGCAGGACAGAAAGGCAGAGAAAGGTCATTCTTGCTGCCATTCAGAAGGTTAAGAAGTCCAGTCTATCGGAAATTACGGCCCTGGCTAACAAGATCCTTCCCTGCATTACTACCGATATGACCAATGACCAGCTGCTGAACCTGGTTTATGCCGGCTTCACTTCCGATCTGGACAACATTGAGCAGCATCGCATACCTGTGGACGGCAGTTATAAGGATGCCTGGATCAGGAAGATGCTGGTGCTGGTTCCTGACCTGGAGGTAAACAGGCAGGCACTGCGAAACATTATATACGGAGAGTGAGCCGGGT
>DUOA01000041.1 GCA_012839095.1 Clostridiales bacterium | reverse complement strand
TTGATCTATAGAAAAAGCCCTCATCCCAAAAAGGGACGAGAGCTCTGCTCGCGGTTCCACCCTTGTTGGCAGGATATAATCCCCTGCCCGGCTCGTATGGCTGTTAACGGTGCCGGCCGAAATGCTCCAAGGCTGGTTTTCAACCAAGTCTGTCCGGGAATGCTTTCAGCCTTCGGCACTCCCTCTCTGATGACGGCAACTTTGGTTTACTCGTCCTCTTCCTCGCATTTTTCCTATCTGGTTAATGCAATAATTATAATCTCTTTGACCATAAACTGTCAAGAGTGAATTTTCAGCTAAATCACAAGCAGCAGCAAGCCCTGCGCCAACCCTATGACACCGCCCAGGATGCCTCCTAAGAGTTCAATATGCCTGAGTTCCCGGCCGGATATCTCCAGTATCAGCCTCTCTACATGGTCCAGTTCCAGGCTGTTTATGCGTTCCTCCACCAGACTGCTGATGTCTATTTTCTTTATGGAGTCTTCTATCAAATCTCCCATGGAGTTGTCCACAAAGGATCCGATTTCCTCCGTCAGAATATCTCTGATGCGGGACAGGATAGCCTGCTTTATCGCTGCCGGAACAATAGCTGGAATTCGTTCATCTATGACATTCAGTATATTAACCCGAATGGTCCGGATTAGTTCCATCCTGTTTTCGCCTTCAATCAATCTGCTGATCAAATCCTTTACCGATATCAGTTCCTCTTCAACGGTTTTTCCAATGCTGGCAGCAATCTCTTCCCTTCTCCCGGGAATCAGCCCCCGCAGTTCCATGTCTGTAAATGGAATCCGCCAGGGATGAATGGGCCGAAACAGCATTTTAATAGCCAGAAAATTGGTAAACCATCCTATCAAGGCCCCAACCGCCATCATGATCAAAATATTTTTCAACCATTTTCACCCCGTAAAAATCTGTTTGATACACCATTCTAACCTATAAGCGCAGATGTGAAAAGGCTCAAAATATGTAAATAAAAACAGCATCGGCAAAAGAAAGCATCCGATGCTGCATAATCGGCGGTTTTTACAGCATATGAAAATATCTGTTACTGCCGGGGCAGAATTCCTTCCCTGGACATGATAACCTTTCCGTTAAACACATTGTTTATGGTGTTTAAGAGCTCCTTGTTCCTGATCCTGTCATATTGATGAATTATAATTTTTTTAGGAGCAATAGTGATCAGGGAACTAATCAGCAAATCATCATGACTTATCTCCTTGTCAGTAATTTCCCTGGCAAGATCCTCCAAGAGGTCGTTATTAATGACACGCAGACTGGAATCCAGCAAGGTATATTTTTCATCCTCCCCCATCATTACATGAACCTCTTCCACCTTGGGTTCCTGTATTTCTACAAAATAACGAAGCAATTTGATAAATTCACTGTATTCCTTCTCAATCAGCAGGTCATCCACCGCCCTGTCAACGGCTTCTTCCAGCTCATATTGAAAGTCTTTCATCCGAAAGCGGATAAAGCCCTCAAGCACCAGCTCATTACTGCTTTCCAAATGCTCCATTATCCTCTTCCAGACCCGGCTTCTCCATCTGGAGCGGATAACCTCGCTGCGGACTGTCGGATTCCCGCCCCACATTATTGCCATGGCATCCCGCAGTATCTTGTTGCGTTCCTCACGGCCAAAATAGAAATATTCTTCCTGTATAATCTTCTCAACCATATGAGACTGCAGATCCTCCAGTATTACCTCGGATATGATATCGGCAATATAATTATGCAGTATTTCCCTGACTTTTACTGCAGAATCACTGTCATGGTCATGGTTGCTGATATAATTGAAAAACAGCAGATTTCCTGCTTTCTTTTCTTCAATATCCAATCCATCCGGTTTCATGATTTGTATCTTTCGATACAAAGCTTCCCTGACGTCCTTGTCCCGTTCTTCTACCCCGATGGAAAAAAGCTGCATGATAACACTCCCTTTCCATCCTCTTTTTACATAACAATAACCTTCAGAGGAATGTAGTCCGAGCTGCTGTATTATCAGGGGCAAGGTCTCCAATTCCTGCTACATTATATGCAATGAGTTTTGGATAGTTTCCCTTGAGACTATTATTCCCCGCGGGGTTTGCATGGCAATGATGTATTTATTGGCTTTTCTGGACTCATTTGCAAAGGGCAGCAGACAAAATTGTCTGCCAAATTCATCTTTTGTCGCTCTAATTCTATCTTATTATTGCTGGTGCCGTCATTTGAAATTCACTTTCAATAATTTGACGGAAAAAACAGAAAGCCGCAGTAAAAAATTCCGCGGCTTTCAAATCAAATCAGTTTATTGCTCCTTATTAATCTCATTCTGATTCTGTTCCTGCTTTGCAGAGGGCAGATTTTGTGCCTGTTTCCCGGGTTTCCGTCCAAATCTGCTGAGCAGTTTGACAAGGCCGAATAAGACAAGCAAAATGACCGCCAGCAGAAGGAGGAAGGGGATAACACCCACCAGTAAGATCAGCAGGTCTTCAGCTATTTTCGTAACTCTTCTGATGGAATTACGGAAGCTTCTTACGATCTTATCCCATAAAGTGACGGGTTTTTCTTCCGTTTCTCTAATCTCTTCCACCTCTTGAACCTCAAGCTCCAGGGTGGAGTAGGCTACC
>DUOA01000040.1 GCA_012839095.1 Clostridiales bacterium | reverse complement strand
GGGAGCGGGCATCTTCAATAGCATAATCAATGAACATTCTTTTATTGGAGCGCTCCACGAATGTCCGTTTCTTGAATTCATTCTTAAAGACATCAGTATGACGAGGAACAGGAGTAAAAAGACCCCTATCGTCCTTTGGCTTAATATAAATTGTTTTGCCGTAAGCACTTTGAGAACATTTGCAGCTGGATGGCGGCTCTTCTCCATGGCCTATACTCTAATAAAAAAGGTCACCTGCTCATGAATAAGCAGATGACCTTTTTGCTAAACTTCATAAAGTTATTGCTGTGAAACTATTTTATCAGCTTGGCAATGTATGCGATATCAGAGATGTCGATTTCGCCGTTATTGTTAAAATCGAAGAACCTGGCGGCATTCCAAAGCTCATCTCCAACTTGTGTGCCAAACAGATCAATCACATTGGACAAGTCTAAAAGGTCTATAACATTATCATTATTGGTATCACCCGGTAAACCTGATGTTGTGAATGCCACAGAACCCTTTACGTTACGAATCGTCTTTTCTCCATCTGCATCTTTATATACAAATGATACATCCACATCTATAGTATTGTCAGCATTCACAATATCAGCATCTTCCTTGGCCTGGAAACGAAGATTAATGAGATCCTTGGCATTGTAATCCGGGATCATCATTGTTAATTTAACATTTCCATCCTCTGTCTCTGTATTCAAGTATGTTACACCTTCAATGCTGCCCGCGCCAAGGTTACCGGCATACCTGAACTTGTCTCCGTCATAGCTTACGGAAACAATAACAGCGTTACTGGAAACTTCCTTATCGAATGAAGCTGCCACATCAAAGTACTGGCCTTTCTTAACAAGGTTGGCATTGGTGGTTACAATAAGACCAACTTGTTCAGGCAGCTCGAAGGTTTTCTCAATAGGACCGCCAATCAGGTTTCCTTCAATATCCATTAAGCGGAAAACTATAAGACTACCCGTGGTTACACCGGCGACTAAGTCCTCGTTTTTGACGGAAAGAATAACCTGTGTTCCGTCATCGTTCCAGGATGTATCCCATTTCTCCGCTATATTAAGTCCGAAACCATATTCTCCTTTTCTGAGCGGTTCACTAAAGTTAACTACTACATTTGTCTTGTCACCTTCAGCAACTGCCTTCAGACCTGTTATCGTGGCTTTGAAATCTGTAGCGACGGGTTCAGGTGCCTCCGGGCGGTTAATCACGCCGGAATTCCTTTCTTCTAATGTATCAGGCCAGGGCGGCCAGATTTCTGCAGGACCATTATTGTACCTTTCTACATTCCAACTGATCGGCTTGGTGAAATTAGCAGCACCCTGTTTGCCGTTATTCTGGGCAGAAGCATAAATATCGCTTAATGAAAATTCAAATGTATAGTTGGGAATAGTGACAAACTTTAAGTTTTTAATTTTAAATGTTTTTGTAGAATCCCAGCCCTCATTTGCAATGCGGACAAACAAATGATCATGGAACTGAATACCATACTCGAGCAGGGTTGTTTCCTCTACCTTGAACCTTTCAGGAGAAAAACTCATGCTTACCGGTGTCTCGGAGTCACCGACATATACTACCGGGGGATCACTTGGGCTGTTTGCCAGTCTGCTGGAAAAGCCTATTAACCTGTTTTCCTCTCCCTCATCGCCTTTAGAGGGGGCATGGCGCAAACCATCAGCCAGGCTGACAGCTGCAAAGAAAACACTTCTATTCTGCTTTTCGCTGCCTACAGTCCGCAGTTCATAACGCCCATAAACTGCCTGTTCGGCTGTAAGTTCAAAGGTAAAGACGCCATCATTGTTACTGGCAGCATCTATCTTAGTTTCTTTATCAGGTAGATAAAGGTCAACATCCGGTGCATCTGAATAAGCAGTTATGGTAATGGGATACCCTACAAGGAAGTTCTCCTGTGCAGTCCACAGCGTATACCTGTTCGGGCTGGACCAGGGAATATAAGAACTGTTGATGTCAAATGGGAATGAGTTAAACTCGCTGAGTGTATCATACTCCCTGGCTGGATAGGACATATTGCCTAAGCCTGTTCCTGTGGGGAACAAATCCTGTACCATCAGCTTTTTATCATCATCGCCCTGTTTAAACTCACGATCCATGATCGCTAATGCAAAACAGAAATCACGAGGATAGAACATATGGTTGCTTTCACGTACCCGTATAGCAATATTTCCTTTTTCTATCTCGTCTTTGCCAATGTAATCATATACCTCGGAAGCAGCCAATACTGCTGCAACTCCGCCCTCATTCCCCAGCCAGTGTGTATCAATGCCCGATACCACGAAAAACGGCCTTGGCGCAACCAAGGCAATAATATCGCTGGAGTCAAAAGGAATCTGATTATCCCTGGCCACAAACATTGCAGCGGTTTCAGGGAACCAGCTGTTGCCTTGTCCATATGATACTGTCGGGATTTCAGTTTTTCCATACACGCGATTTGCTTTGGGATAGGTATTGAAGTTAAATATCTTTCCTTCTACTTTGTATCGATAGCTTTGTATACCGGATCCTCCCGGCTCACTGGGAATACAAATGCTTATACGTTCATCAAAGGCTGCAGCAAACATGGCCGCTTTTCCATAACGGGAATGACCTGTGACAACAGTTCTGGTAGGATCTAAGCCAACTAAATCACCAAATGTCATTGATCCATCTTCTATGGGCTGCTCCAATGCATTCAGTATCTGGCTGACTGCCCAGGCCCAGGCCATCAGAGCACCGGAAGCGTATTCATAAACATCTTTGTCATAGGGATACAGCCTGGTATAAATACCCTCGCGATTTGGGTTTGCACCGGAACTGTCAGGATATATATCAGTTAAACTGGAGCTGAAAAATCCTCTGGACGTAAATGTTACGCGAGCATATCCATGAGGATTAAGATTTGCCGCTGAAAATGCTGCAGTTCCGCCAATATCAATTACAAATGGTACCTTTGCATCTTCACTTCCCCAGGCTGCAGCAATTTGGGCTTTTGTCGGCATATTGATGGTAATGGAAAAGCTTTCAGTTATCGGTTGCTGGTTTTCATCAAGCCGGTCAGGATTCCTGACTGTAATCTCGGCATTTGAAACAGTTATGGCTCCTGTATCAGGATCAGTGGTAACAGTGGCTGAGCCCCACACATCTTCGGGTTTTGTTGGCCACTTGTAACCCAGCCAATATCTCTGTACAAGTTCTTTAATCTCTTCACGGCGCGCTGACCACTCTTCAGAAGAAGAAACATAGCCGTCTCCTGTAGGATCATTGGCAGGATTGAAGAATTTAAAGGGATCGGGAATTGTATTAATCGCGGGAAGTTCATCAATTGTAGGAAGATCTCCTATTGGTGATGCCAGGCTGATTCCTGGTATAACGCTAAATAACAGTGAAATAATAAGCACAGTTGTCAATAACTTCCTAGACATCTTTTGTCCTCCTTTCGATTTTTAACCATTAAAATAATAACCGGGTTAACAGTCTCATTACTAAGCTGCATATACCACCTTCTTTCTTGTG
The DNA here is from genome assembly GCA_012839095.1 of Clostridiales bacterium. Taxonomy (GTDB): domain Bacteria; phylum Bacillota; class Clostridia; order Caldicoprobacterales; family DTU083; genus DUOA01. The sequence goes on along the minus strand of DUOA01000040.1, from coordinate 7,491 downwards.
TTATAAGAGCATTTCAATTTACCGCATACACCTTCTTTCATTATGTAATTATCATCAAGTTGCATATTATGAAAACAAAGTTCAAAGATTGTGTAAACAGCTTCGATTGTTAAATGGCAGCAGAAAGCCAACAACGACAAACTTTAATACCGCTAAAGCTGTTGAGAATGAGTACGTGGCATATTATTAGGCAGATAGCCGAGTAAATAATCAATTGAGAACTGTCCGTTGCGGTGTCTGAAAACGTGCTGTGTAAATGTGCCAATCCGGGCAGTTTAGTGCTTTATCCCTGCTGTTTGACAAATAAGAATCCATGCAAATGTTCTTCTGTTATTGCTATAGTAATCTGAGACCGGTTAATCTTCCTCGGTTTGATTCTGCTTTTAATCAGTATTTTAAACGAGGCATGAGCTTGTTTCACTTCATCTAATATCATTATAAAGACTTGATTCCAGGATGTTAATGTATAAATTATAATTTTATTTGTATTTTTTTAATTTATTATATAAAATGTGTTATTTTTCAAGCTGCGGCATTTAATTGCATCTGCCATATATATTGATAAGATCACCTGCATCAGAAACTTCATCTTGCGCCGGTTCAGCACAAACCGCAGACTTCTGCCTATGCACCCTTTGATTTTCCTTCCTTTGACATTCGGCTGAAATGAGGGTTTATATGCCGTGAATTATGACACTGTTTATTATGCCAAAATAAAAAAGAAAATATCTTCTTGCAGATATTGCATAATTATGCATTCTAATGTATAATTATTTCATTGCTGCAAAGGCGGTGCCGGAAAACATTGCATACATTAATATACAAATTGGGAAGAAAGGTGAAAGAATGTCTGAAAAGCAGAAGGTTATTCTTGCATACTCGGGAGGATTGGATACATCCGTCATTATTCCCTGGCTTAAAGAAAACTACGATTATGAAGTAATTGCGGTTGCAGGCAACCTGGGCCAGGATGAAGAACTGAAAAACCTTAAGGAAAAAGCACTGAAAACAGGTGCAAGTAAAATTTATATAGAAGATCTCCAGGATGAATTTGTTAACGACTTTATCTTTCCCACCCTGAAAGCCGGTGCAGTTTATGAAAATAAATATCTTTTAGGTACATCCATGGCACGCCCGGTTATAGCAAAACGCCTGGTGGAAATTGCAGAAAAGGAAGGAGCCATTGCAATATGCCACGGCGCAACCGGAAAGGGCAATGATCAGGTACGCTTTGAGCTGACTATAATGGCTCTTAATCCCAGGCTAAAAATTATTGCTCCCTGGAGAATATGGAACTTAAAATCCAGGGATGAGGAAATAGAATACGCCCTGGCAAGAAATATAGATATACCTGTTTCCAAAGAAAAGAATTACAGCAGGGACCGGAATCTGTGGCATCTCAGCCATGAAGGCAGCGACCTGGAAGATCCATGGAATGAACCAGGTGAAAATTTATGCATGATTTGCACCCCTCCGGCAAAGGCACCGGATGAACCGGAATATGTGGAAATTGATTTTGAAGAAGGAATTCCGGTTAAGGTTAACGGGACTCCCTATGACGGCGTATCCCTGATAAAGCTTTTGAATAAGATAGGGGCAAAGCATGGTATAGGCATAGAGGATATGGTTGAAAACCGACTGGTAGGCATGAAGTCAAGAGGTGTCTATGAAACACCGGGAGGAACCATTCTCTATGCTGCCCACCGGGAACTGGAATCCATTACGCTTGACCGTGACATCTTGCATTATAAGCAGCTGATTGCAGTTAAGTTTGCGGAGCTTGTATATGATGGAAAATGGTTTACGCCCCTGCGTGAGGCCTTGTCAGCCTTTGTAGATGTAACACAGAAAACCGTCACCGGCAAAGTAAGGCTGAAACTGTACAAGGGCAATGTCATGCCTGCAGGTGTAAAGTCACCTTTCTCTTTATACAGTGAAGAGTTTGCTACATTTGGTGAAGATGGAGTATACAACCAAAAAGATGCAGAAGGTTTCATACGCCTTTTCGGTCTTCCTATTAAAATGCGTGCTTTAATGGAACAGGAGAAAGGATCCAAATCATGAAACTATGGAGCGGCAGATTTGAAAAGAAAACAGCTGTGGAAGTGGATGACTTCCATTCCTCCATTCATTTTGACTGGCGGCTGTATCGCCATGATATTTCAGGCAGCATAGCTCATGCCCGAATGCTTGGAAGGCAGGGGATTATTTCAAAGGAAGAAGCCGGGTTGATCTGTGCTGCCCTTGAACAACTGCTGATGGAAATTGAATCAGGCTCAATTACCTTCAGCAAGGAAGCAGAAGACATCCATATGAACATTGAAGCCCTGCTTATTCAGCGTATCGGTGAAACGGGGAAAAAACTTCATACCGGCAGAAGCAGAAATGATCAGGTGGCACTGGATACCAGGATGTATGCAAGGGAAGAAACCGATCAAATCTTACAATTGCTGTCAGCTCTTCAAAGCAAACTGCTGGAACTTGCAGAGAACCATACTGAAACCTGCATGCCCGGATATACTCATCTGCAAAAGGCACAGCCGGTTACCCTGGCTCACCATATTATGGCGTATTTTGAGATGTTTCGCCGGGACATGGAACGGCTGATGGACTGCAGAAAAAGAATAAATGTCATGCCCCTGGGCTCCGGGGCCCTGGCCGGGACCACTTATCCCCTGGACAGGGAATGGGTTGCCAGGGAGCTGGGCTTTTCCGGTATTACCCGCAACAGCCTGGATGCCGTCAGTGACAGGGACTATGTTATTGAAATCCTGGGATGCTGTTCCATGATAATGATGCACATGAGCCGCTTTTGTGAAGAGCTGATACTATGGTCGACAGATGAGTTTGGATTTGTCACAATGGACGATTCATACAGTACCGGCAGCAGTATAATGCCCCAGAAGAAGAACCCTGATGTTGCAGAACTGATACGAGGCAAAACAGGAAGGGTTTATGGAAACCTGATGGCACTTCTATCCGTCATGAAAGCCCTTCCCCTGGCCTATAACAAGGACATGCAGGAGGACAAGGAAGCCTTGTTTGACAGTCTGGACACTGTAAAGCAGTGTCTCAGGGTCTTTACGGGAATGCTGTACACCGCCGGGTTCAATGCCGGCCGGATGAAGCAAGGTGCGGTGTCAGGATTTGCCAACGCTACCGATGCAGCAGACTACCTGGTCAAAAAAGGGCTTCCATTTAGAAGTGCTCATGAAGTAATAGGCAGGTTGGTACTGCATTGCATTAAACACAATATCAGCCTGCAGGATTTGGATCTATCCCGGCTGAAGGAATTCTCCCCCTTATTTGAGGAAGATATTTATTATGCTTTAGCCTTAGACACTTGCGTAAATGAGAGAAGACTGCCGGGAGGACCCGCATCTGAAACAGTGAAAGGGGCAATCAGCGAAGGCAGGAACTGGCTGGAAAATGTAAAACCGGGAGCATAATTTTAAAATGGCTTCAAATCAGCTTCGCTTTTTTGGCCTTTAGGTTAAAATTTGGTTTGTCTTATTCTTACCATGGCTTCTGTTACATTTTGCCTCTTTCCGAAAGCAGTGAGACGGAAAAATCCCTCTCCCTTATTTCCGAAACCTATTCCCGGAGTGCCCACTATTTTACAGTTGTACAACAAAAAATCAAAAAATTCCCATGATGACATATTGTTGGGACATTTAAGCCATATATAGGGCGAATTCCTGCCTCCTGTAAACCAAATACCAAGTTCAGTTAATGTATCAGCTATAATTCCGGCATTATCGATGTAATAGTCAATATTGTCTTTAATCTGTTTCAGGCCGGTTTCGGTAAATACAGCTTCCGCTCCCCTCTGCACTATATAAGGAACCCCGTTGAACTTGGTTGTCTGGCGTCTGAGCCACAGTTTATTAAGTGATGCATTGCTTCTTTCAAGTTCAAAAGGTACCACAGTATAACCGCAACGGGTTCCTGTAAATCCGGCTGTTTTGGAAAGCGAACAAAACTCAATTGCACAGCTTTTGGCACCTGGAATTTGATAAATGCTTGTGGGCAGGTTGTTATCCTGAATAAAGGCTTCATATGCACTGTCAAACAGGATAACTGCTTGCCTTTCCAAAGCCCAGTCCACCCAAATTTTTAGCTGTTCTCTTGTATAGACTGCTCCGGTAGGATTGTTTGGTGAACATATATATACAATGTCACCATCCAGACTTTCATCCGGCAGCGGCAGAAAATTATTGTGTACATTGCCGTTTATAAATATAATTTCACGGCCTGCCATAATATTTGTATCCACATACACAGGATAAACAGGGTCGGGAATAATTACCTTGTTGTCAGTATCAAAAATATCAAGGATATTTCCAAGGTCGCTTTTAGCCCCGTCGCTGATGAATACCTCATCTATATCAATCATGATGCCCTTTTTTGCATAGTAATTGCAGACAGCCTGCCTCAAGAAAGCATATCCCTGCTCCTCCCCGTATCCTTTGAATGTTTCAGCATTTCCCATTTCAGAGACAGCCCTGTGCATAGCATCCACAACGGCTGGAACAAGGGGCAGCGTAACATCACCTATTCCAAGCCGGATAATATCTTTTTGGGGATGCTGATTCCTAAATTCATCGACCTTTTTTGCGATCAGTGAGAAAAGATAACTGTCCTTTAACTTCAAATAATTGCTATTGATTTTCATATCTGTCCTCTTTTCTTTTCACAGCTGCTTTAAGAAGCCCTAAAAATAAAGGATGAGGTTTATTGGGCCTGCTCTTAAATTCAGGATGATACTGCACCCCTATAAAAAAACTTTTTTCAGGAAGCTCTATGGCTTCAACCAGGGCATCATCGGGAGATGTGCCGCTGATTGCCATACCGTGCCTGGTTACTGTTTCTCTGTAGGCATTATTGAACTCATACCTGTGACGGTGCCGTTCACTTATTAACTCTTTCCCATACAGAAGACGCAGCTTTGTTCCCTTCTGTACTTTACATGGATAAGCGCCAAGCCTCATTGTTCCGCCTTTTTTGGTTACCCCAAGCTGATCTTCCATCAGATTAATGACCGGATGAAGGCAGTCTTTTTTAAACTCGGCAGAATGGGCATCTGCCAGACTGCAAACATTGCGCGCAAATTCAATAACGCTGATTTGCATCCCCAGGCATATTCCCAAAAATGGAATATCATTTTCCCTTGCATGCCGGCAGGCAGTAATTTTGCCTTCTATTCCCCTGTCGCCAAAGCCGCCGGGTATTATAATTCCGTTTACGTCACCTAACCTTTCAGATACATTCTGCTCATTCAGACTGTCGCTGTCCACCCACTTGATTTTAACCTTTAGGCCTGTGTGAATACCTGCATGATTCAGGCTTTCTATAATTGAAAGATAGGCATCATGAAGCCTGACATATTTGCCCACAATTGCAATAACAACTTCTTCCCTGCGTCCCTTTGCTTTATTTATCATGTTTTTCCATTCAGTCAAATCAGGCTCCCCGGTTTTCAGGTTCAGCTCCCGGCAGACTACATCATCCAGTCCGCTGCTATGCAGCATAAGGGGGGCTTCATAGATGCATGGCAGGGTAAGATTTTCTATTACACAATCGGGTTTAACATTACAGAACAAAGATATTTTATCCTTGACTTCCTCATCCATGGGTTCATCCGACCGGGCAACGATGATATCGGGTGAAATGCCCATGGATCTGAGCTCCTTGACCGAATGCTGGGTAGGCTTGGATTTATGTTCATTGGACCCTTTGAGATAGGGAACCAGCGTAACATGAATAAAAAGGCAGTTTTCCTTGCCTTTGGCAAGGGCTGTCTGCCTTATGGCCTCTAAAAAAGGCTGGCTTTCAATATCTCCTGTTGTACCGCCGATTTCTGTAATAAGGACATCAGCACCGCTTTTTTCAGCACCCTTGTATATAAAGTTTATTATTTCACTGGTTATATGGGGAATAACCTGAACTGTCTGGCCCAAATAACCGCCCGTCCTCTCACGGTTAAGGACATTCCAATAAACCATACCGGAAGTAAGATTGGAAAACCTGGTTAAGTCTTCATCCATAAAGCGCTCGTAGTGCCCTAAGTCCAGATCGGTTTCTGCTCCGTCATCGGTGACAAACACTTCACCGTGCTGAAAAGGGCTCATGGTTCCCGGGTCCACATTCATGTACGGATCCAGCTTCTGTGCCGCAACTTTTAACCCTCTCTGCTTCAGCAGCCTTCCCAGGCTGGCGGCTGTTATCCCTTTCCCAAGGCCGGATACAACTCCGCCTGTTACAAATATAAATTTAGTCATATTTTTCCCCTTCTCCTGAACCATAGTCTTTCTTTTGCACAGTTACAAATTAAACACTTCTTTAATCCAAATTCACAATCAGTTAAAAGTATACAGCTGCTTATATGGATTCTTAGCATTGGGCGTAAGCTTGTAAAACGTTCTGCCTAATATTTCTTCAATATTAATTTTATAAATATCTGAAAACTCAACCAGATATTCTTTTATAAGGTCTAAGTCCGAATCGCCTGCCCTGTCTGCTGTTACCTGTTCAGGCAGATTAAGCGGCAATTTATTGCTCCTTATAAATATCTGACCGCCGTGCATTCCTGTACCCGTAAAGTTGCCTACAGGACAATCTTCAGAGTATAAGCCCAAAACAACTATTATACCGCCTGCCAGGTATTCACCTAAAAAACTGCCTGTACTTCCACCTACCACAATAACAGGCCTTTTGTCCTTATACTCCTTCATATGGATACCCGTTCGATATCCGCTGTCACCTTTTACAAAAATTTTACCGCCGCGCATTGCATATCCCAAGGCATCACCGGCATTTCCATAAATAATGATTTTTCCGTCATTCATAGTGTCACCGACAGCATCCTGGGCATTACCTTTCACTATTATGGCTGCCCCGTCAAGATAAGAGCCTAATGCGTTTCCCGGCGTGCCGTTTATGGTTATTGTTTTGGAAGAGGCACCGCTTCCTATAAAACGTTCACCATAGCAATCGTCAATTGTTATATCCTCATTTGCCTTCCTTATTTCTGCATTCAACATACGAAATCCTAATTTACGAGCCAGCAGATTCATTATTAATCCTACCTCCCAGTATCTCGGTCCGAACCATTTTGCTGAAAGCCATTAATCCCGGCCTTTTACATATAAGCTCAAAATTCAGAGTATCAAGCGGTGTTTTTTCTCTTATAAGCGAAGTATATATGCCTGCTTTTTCAACATTTCCGATTAAGATAAAACCATTCAGCCTGTTGTTTGAATAAAACAGCTTTTTATAGTCTTTGCCGCTTGATTCATAATAAGCCTGACCTGAATAAGTCCCCGCAGTCATTATATGCATTCCCAGCAAGCCGATTGAATTCATTGGAACGGCTCTGTCAAAGACGCAGTCTGCACCTGACATATTCATTCCTGCGCATTCTCCCTGCATATATGCATTGGGAAGAAGCGCCATCAGTTTCCATTCTCCCGAGGAAACATCCATGCTTTC
>DUOA01000039.1 GCA_012839095.1 Clostridiales bacterium | reverse complement strand
CCTCGTATTCACAGGTCACAAGCACTTTCATATAACTTTTTTGCCCTTCTTGGGTTTTCTTGGATGGATTGACAGGCTTTTTTATAGCTGTTACACTAAATATGAGAAAAGCAAATTCCTATCCCTGTTGACAGCCTGTTCAAAGACTCAGAGCAGGAACCCCACACCAACAGCAATTGATGGGGTTCTTGACCTTACTAAATGGGATTTTGATGAGGATGGGCCTGTAAATCTTGATGGTGAGTGGGAGTTCTACTGGAAGCAATTACACGACTCAGATTATTTTCTCAATGGCAATAATGCTGAGGGGAGAAGTCTAATCGAGATCCCCGGCTCATGGAATGGACAGGAAGTTGATGGTGCTTCTATAGAAGGCATGGGTTATGCAACTTTTCGTTTGATAATCCTGCTTCCTGAAAACAGCAAATCCAAGTCTCTTGAGCTGTCATCCATATATACTGCTCATAGACTATGGATAAATGGTGAATTGATGTCGTCAGATGGACAAATAAGCAATAGAAGAGAAGGAAGTGAGCCAAAACACTACCATAAGGTTATTTCTTTAAATCAAAGCAGTGAAACCCTTGAACTCATTATACAGGTATCAAATTTTATGCACAAGCGCGGTGGAATATGGCAGCCTATTAAATTCGGTAATAGCGAAGATATAATGAAATTGCGTGAGCGCCAGGTGCTGAGCGATATGATACTTTTTGGGAGTTTGCTTATAATGGGATTATACCATCTTGTACTTTTCGCTCTCAGGCAAAAGGACAGATCACCTCTATATTTTGGTGTGTTTTGTCTGTTGGTATCATTGCGCAATCTTTTAGTAGGAGAGATTATCCTCATATATTATTTTCCTCAAATAACACAGGAGTTTGCTCTTAAAGTCGAGTATTTAACATTCTACCTTGGTATAACTTTATTCTCTCTTTTTGTCCATTCCCTCTTTCCTGGAAAAATACCAAATAGAATAAGTAGGATTATATCGGCTGTAGGTTTTGGATATTCTTTAATTGTGCTTGTAACAAAAGCACATTTCTATACAACCATACTAATCTATTACCAGGTATTTACTCTTATTGTATGTATGTATATTTTGATTGCCCTGTTGTTAGCTGTTTATAGGAAAAAAGAAAGTGCACTGCTTATACTGACAGGCTCCCTTGTTTTCGTTGCAACGGTTTTTAATGATATTTTTTACTTTAATGAGAAGCTATTAACGGGTAATTTGGCTCCCTTGGGTCTTTTTATATTCATTCTCCTTCAATCATTTGCTATATCCAGTCGTTTTTCCAAAGCTTTTAAGGCAGTTGAGCATATGTCCGAGCGTTTGTTATCCATGGATAAATTGAAGGATGAATTTCTTGCTAACATAACTCATGAGCTTTTGACACCATTAAATGGCATGATAGGCATAGCGGAATCGATTAAAGATATTACTGTAGGGAGACTAGACAGCGGTCTGAAAGGCAATCTTTCATTAATTGCCTCAAGTGGAAGACGTCTTGCCATACTTGTACATGACATATTGGATTTTACAAAACTTAAAAATAAAGACATTATATTAGTAACAAAGAGTATCAATATAAAACAGATGGTCCATGTTGTAATTGTCCTTTGTAAACCCCTCGTATTGGACAAGCCTCTGGAACTTCATAACGACGTTCCCGATGATCTACCGCCGGTTGAAGCAGATGAAAACCGCCTGCAGCAGATATTGTATAACCTTATAGGTAATGCTATCAAATTCACTCAGTCTGGAAGTATTAGGATTTCAGGAACTGTAAATGACGATTCCGTAGAGATTATGGTGGCAGATACGGGGATAGGTATTCCTGAAGATAAAATAAGCAGGATTTTTGATTCTTTTGAACAGATAAACAATTTTACCCCTCCAGGATATTCAGGGGCAGGTCTGGGGCTTAGTATCACAAAAAGATTGGTCGAACTCCATGGGGGCTCAATCAGGGTAGAATCGGAACAGGGCAAAGGTTCAAAATTCATTTTCTCACTTCCCGTCAGTAGTACAAAAACTGTTAACAACTCACTCGAAAGGGATACTAAGTGGGCTTTGGAGCATTCGCAGATTCAAACAGCAGTGACAGTTACATCAGCCTCATCACAGGAGGAGACGGAATCCATCATTTCCATGGTGGAAACTCTTACCCATGACTGAGTCGGTTTACCCCGACAAAGCCAAAAAACCTGTTAGAGGATCTTCAATTATGGAGAAGCCCTGATTTGGAAAAGGGCTTTTTT